>NZ_CALMPC010000050.1:0-48781 GCF_937872235.1 uncultured Thermomonas sp. | reverse complement strand
AATAACGCGATATCGAACCTTGTACCGTGTTTTTGATGCTCAAAGCCATCACGGTTCGATTGTCGGTCTTTGGCCAGTTGCAGGATTTCCCGGTCCACGGGGTAGCCAATGCGCTGGGTGAGTCAGATCGGTCAGATGTGATATCACGCTAGGCCATAGCAAGGCAAAGGCCACCTTGCGGTGGCCTTTGCCTTGCTATGGCGCTCCCTACGGGATTCGAACCCGTGTTTTAGCCTTGAGAGGGCCACGTCCTAGGCCTCTAGACGAAGGGAGCAATGAGGGGTGCCGATTGGACAATCGGCTCGGCGCTGGGGATTCCGGCGCTGAGCTTGTTAGTATAAGTGGCTGCGCAAGCCACTGGCAATGCGCCTTTCACTTCCTTTGACGCTGCGGTCTGGCCGCCACGCATGACTGAATCCCAATCCATTTCCACCGCTGTTGTCCCCAGCTTGCACGTGATTCCACGTGAAGCGCACAACATTTCCCGCAAACAGATGAGCCAAGGCACACTGCGTGTGCTGTACCGCCTGCGCGAGGCCGGCTTTGCGGCCTATCTGGTGGGGGGGGCGGTGCGCGACTTGCTGGTGGGCGGTGAGCCCAAGGATTTTGACGTGGCTACCGATGCCACTCCCGAGCAGGTCAAGGCGCTGTTTCGCAATTGCCGCTTGATTGGGCGCAGGTTTCGCTTGGCGCATGTGGTGTATGGCCGTGAAATCATCGAAGTGGCCACCTTTCGCGCCAATGGCGGTGATGACGAAGGCGACCGCCTGACCGACGATGGCGGCCGGCTGCTGCGCGATAACGTGTACGGCAGTATCGAGCACGATGCGGTACGCCGCGACTTCACCGCCAACGCGCTGTATTACGCGATTGAAGATTTTTCGGTGCGCGATTACGTGGGGGGGTTTGCAGATGTGCAGGCACGGGTGCTGCGCCTGATTGGTGAGCCGGAAGCGCGCTATCGCGAAGACCCGGTGCGGATGCTGCGGGCGGCGCGGTTGGCGGCCAAGTTGGGATTCACGATTGCGCCGGCCACCGCCGAACCGATTGCACGGTTGGCCCCGTTGCTGGCCGATGCGTCGCCGGCGCGTTTGTTCGAAGAAACCCTGAAGATGTTCCTGTCGGGTCATGCAGTGGCCAGTTTTGAATTGCTGGAAGCGCATGGATTGTTGCCGGTGTTGTTGCCGGAAACGGCGCAAGCCTTGCAGTCCAACAAGTCGGGTGCGTTGCGGCGGATGCTGGTGCAGGGCTTGCGCAACACCGATGCGCGGGTGCATGCCGATCAGCCGGTGTCGCCGGCGTTCTTGTATGCGGTGTTGCTGTGGCCAGCGTATTGCCGTGCTTTGGCGCTGCTGCAAGCACAGGGCGTGCATGCGGCCGAAGCGCAGCGGCGTGCGGCCGATCGCGTCACCTTGCACCAAGTGGCGCGGATTGCGTTGCCGCGGCGGTTTTCGCAACCGATGCAGGAAATCTGGCTGTTGCAACCGCGCTTCACCTTGCGTCTGCGCAAGCGGGTGTTCCGCCTGCTGTCGCATCCGCGGTTTCGGGCCGCGTTCGATTTCCTCGAACTGCGCTTGGCGGCTTCGGACTCGCATGCTGACGACGTGGCGTTCTGGCGCGAGGCGCAGTTGCACCCCAGCGATGCCACTGCCGACAGCGCGCAAGATCGTCTGACCCCCGACGAGATTGGCAATGATGCCATTGCCGAGGCGGGCGACGCCCCGCGCAAACGTCGGCGTCGGCGTCGGCGTCCCACCGACACCCGTCCCGCCGCCGAATGAGGGCGCCGGTACACGCGGCAGTGGGTTTAGGTGCCAATCTGGGCGATTCCACCCACGCAGTGACCAGCGCCATCCATGCGCTGGCTCAGCTGCCGGAGACCGAATTGCTGAGCGCATCGCGCCTCTATCGCACGCCGGCGTGGGGGCGGGTGGATCAGCCGGATTTCATCAATGCAGCGGTGCTGTTGAACACCACATTGACCGCCCCGGCCTTGCTGGCGCAGTTGCTGGAAATCGAACGCAATGCAGGCCGGCAGCGCGGCGGCGATACCGCGGCACTGCGCTGGGGGCCACGGGTGCTGGATCTGGACCTGCTGCTGTATGGCGATGCCGTGATCAACGTCCCCGGCTTGCGGGTGCCGCATCCGTATCTGCACGAGCGTGCGTTTGCACTGGTGCCGTTGGCCGAGATCGCAGCAGAGATGGTCTTTCCCGGATATGGCAGTGTGGGTGAGGCGCTGCGGCAGGTGGATGCGCAGGGCGTGGAAGCGATTGCCGTTCAGGCTGCTTCATCTGCGCGATAATGCGCGATTGCCCTGTTGGAAGCCCGCAATGAGCGTGCATGCCGAATCGAAGTCCTGGAGCGTGCCGCAGCTTGCGCAGGCGCGTGCCGCCGGCCGCAAATTGGTGATGTTGACCTGCTATGACGCCAGTTTTGCGCGGGTGCTGGATGCTGCGGGTATTGATCTGATCTTGATCGGCGATTCGTTGGGGATGGTGGTGCAGGGCCACGAATCCACCTTGCCGGTACAGGTGGATGACATCGTGTACCACACCGCAGCGGTCGCGCGGGCGGCCAAACATCCGCTGAAAATTGCGGACTTTCCGTTTGGCAGTGACGGTAGCCCGGCGCAAGCATTTGCCGCGGCGGTGCGGTTTATTCAAGCCGGCGCGGCGATGGTCAAGTTGGAAGGTGCGGGCCACAAACTCGGCACCATTCGCTATTTGGTGGAACGCGAAATCCCGGTGTGCGCGCATCTGGGCCTGACCCCGCAGTCGGTGCTCACGATGGGTGGCTTCAAGGTACAAGGGCGCGAGCAATCTGCCGCCGAGCGTTTGCAGGCGGAAGCCTTGGCCGTGGCAGAAGCCGGTGCGGCTTTGCTGGTGTTGGAGGGCGTGCCGGCCACGTTGGCTGCGCAAATTACCCAGGCCAGCCCGATTCCCACCATCGGGATTGGGGCAGGTGCCGGCTGTGATGGGCAAGTGTTGGTGTTGCATGACTTGTTGGGTATCGACACTGGGCATCGCAAACCCAAATTCGTCAAGGATTTCCTGGCCGAAGGCGGCTCGATTGCCGGCGCGGTGCATGCCTATGCCGAGGCGGTGCGCGCAGGCACGTTTCCGACCATGGAGCACAGCTACGCATGATTGAAACCATCACCCAGCTTGCGGCATTGCGCGAGCGTATTCGCCAGTGGCGGCGCGACGGCCAGACGGTGGGTTTCGTGCCGACCATGGGTAACCTGCATGCCGGCCATTACTCACTGGTTGCACTGGCGCGGCAGCATGTGGACAAAGTGGTGTCCAGCGTGTTCGTCAATCCCACCCAGTTTGGCCCCAACGAAGATTTTACCCGCTATCCACGCACGCCCGACGCCGATACCAGCGGCCTGCATGCGGCTGGCTGCGATATATTGTGGTTGCCGGAAGTGGAAGCGATGTACCCGTTCGGTGTGCCGTTGGCCTCGAATGTGCATGTCCCCGGAATCAGCAGCGTGCTGGAAGGTGCGTGCCGCCCCGGCCATTTCGATGGTGTGTGCACGGTAGTGACGCGCCTGTTCAATCAGGTGCAGGCGGATGTGGCGGCGTTCGGCAAAAAAGACTTCCAGCAGTTGGCGGTGATCCGGCAAATGGTGGTGGATTTGCACATGCCCACCGCCATTCTCGCCGGCGCGATCGTGCGTGAAACCGACGGCCTGGCGATGAGTTCGCGCAACCAGTATTTGTCGCAGGCCGAGCGCGCCACCGCGCCGGGCATTCATCGTTGCTTGTTGGCGATGCGCGATGCCGCGCAGGCCGGCCAGCCGCGTGCACAAGTGGAAGCCGATGCCGACGCACAACTGCGTTCGGCAGGCTTCGTACCGGACTACGCGGTGCTGCGTTGCCCCGATTTCAGCGAGCCGCAGGATGGGCAGGCGGGCGCAAGGGTTGCGCTGATCGCGGCACGTCTGGGGCGGACGCGGTTGATCGACAATCTGGAATTTGAATTGCCCGGATAAATTGCGGTTTTTGGAATGTTGCAGTGCGGCATTTGCGTCTTATACTGCAGCCTCAATGCGGCCAACGCCGTCATGCACCATCGGAGTCAAGCCATGCAACTGACCCTCCTCAAGGGCAAGATCCACCGCGCCACCGTCACCCATGCCGAGCTGCATTACGAAGGCTCCTGCGCAATTGACGGGCGTTTGCTGGATATTGCCGGTATCCGCGAATACGAGCAGATCCACATCTACGACGTCACCAGTGGCGAGCGCTATTCCACGTATGCCATTCGTGGCGAAGAAGGCAGTGGGGTGATTTCGGTCAACGGCGCGGCCGCACACAAATCACGGGTGGGTGATCTGGTCATCATCTGCGCCTATGTGCAGTGCGATGCCGAAGAAGCCAAGGCCTACAAGCCCACCTGCGTGTATGTGGACCGCAATAATCATCTGACCCACACCAATCATTCGATGCCCCAACAGGCGGCCTGACCATGACAAGCCTGCTGGACGGTCTGGATGCACATGCACAGCGACTGGCCAGCAGCACGCTGGTCAATTTGATTGCAAACGATCCGGCGCGCGCGCAGGAATTTGCCCTGCGTTGCGGCCCGTTGTACGCCAATTTTGCGCGTCAGCGTTATGACCGCACGGCGCTTGATGCGTTGTTTGATCTTGCCAAGCGCGCTGATCTTGCAGGCGCCATGCAACAGCTGTTGGGTGGTGAAACCGTCAACGGCACTGAAGGCCGTGCGGCTTTGCATAGTGCATTGCGCGGCGGCGTGGCAACGTCGGCTTTTGCGCTGGCGGCGCGTGCGCAAGCGCTGTCTGCGCAGCTAAGGATGCGCGAGTTGATCGACGCGCTGGCAGCCAGTGATGTGACCGACATCGTATCCGTTGGCATTGGTGGTTCTGATCTTGGGCCGCGTTTGATTGTGGATGCATTGGCGCGGCCGGGTGCGCGTTTCCGCGTGCACTTCATTTCCAATGTCGATGGCAATGCGGCGCGCCGCGTGCTGGCAGGGCTAGATCCGGCCAAGACCGCCGGAGTGGTGATTTCCAAAACTTTCGGCACCCAGGAGACCCTGCTCAATGGCGGCATTGTGCGGGAGTGGTTGGGCAACAATGACCGCTTGTACGCGGTCAGCACGAATGCGCAACGGGTAGCCGATTTTGGCATCCCGCCGGAACGCACCCTACCAATGTGGGACTGGGTGGGCGGGCGTTATTCGCTGTGGTCGGCGGTGGGTTTTCCGATTGCCTTGGCGCTGGGCATGGATCGCTTCGAGCAATTGCTGGAAGGCGCAGCCGCGATGGATACGCACGCGCTGCACGCGCCGTTGCATGGCAATATCACGGTCTGGCACGCGCTCACTGCGGTGTGGAACCGCAACGGCCTGCACGCCGCCACCCAAGCCGTGCTGCCGTATGACGACCGCCTGAAGTTGTTGCCCAATTACTTGCAGCAGCTGGTGATGGAAAGCCTGGGCAAATCGGTGCGCGTGGATGGCAGCGACATCGCTGCTGACACCGTGCCGGTGTGGTGGGGTGGGGCGGGCACCGATACCCAGCACAGTTTCTTCCAAGCCCTGCATCAAGGCACCCAGATCGTGCCGGCCGATTTCATCGGCGTGGTCAAGGCCGACCACCCGCACGCGGCCAACCATGCCGCACTGCTTGCTAACCTGTTGGCACAAACCGAGGCATTGGCCAACGGCCAGGACAGCGACGACCCGCATCGCCGCTATCCCGGCAATCGCCCCAGCACGCTGTTGCTGCTGGATGCACTGACCCCGCAATCCTTGGGCATGCTGATTGCGTTGTATGAGCACAGCGTGTATTTGCAATCGGTGTTGTGGGGGATCAACGCCTTCGATCAATTCGGTGTCGAGCTGGGCAAGCAAGTGGCCAGTCGCTTGCTGCCAGCGCTGCGTGGTGAAAGCCAAGCCCATGACGCGGTGACGCGGGCGCTGTTGGCGGTGATTCATGGGTAGGGAATTACGTTCGCAGTGAAGATAGTGGTTGCATGTTTCTTGCACACTGCCTACAATGCGCGACTCTGCTGCGGGGTGGAGCAGTCTGGCAGCTCGTCGGGCTCATAACCCGAAGGTCGCAGGTTCAAATCCTGCCCCCGCTACCAAGTTTCAGTGTCGATTCAACGGCATCGGGCTCGGGCTCGCGAAAGTATCTCCAGGCTTTCGCAATCCAGTGTCATCGGAAAAGGGCCCAATGGGTCCTTTTTCGTTTTCAGATATCGGAATTTCACACATCCGTTTTTGCGATAGGCGCACCGTGACAGACAAGGCTGACGAAATTGCTGCGTTGCTGGCTCCAACCATTGCATCGATGGGCTTGGAGTTGCTGGGTATTGAATATTTGCCGGCATCGGGCAGTGCGTTGTTGCGTCTGTATATCGATGTGCCCCCAGCAGAGGCTGCTACGCGCAATGTGGGCATTGAAGAATGCGAGGCGGTGAGCCGTGAAATTTCCGCACAACTGGATGTAGCCGACCCCATTAGCGCGAACTACACCTTGGAAGTGTCTTCACCGGGGATTGATCGCCCGCTGTTTGGTGTGGCGCAGTTTGCGCGCTTTATTGGTGCGACTGCAAAGGTCACACTGAAGCTACCGCAGGATGGGCGTCGTCGCTTGCAAGGGGAGATTTTGCGAGTGGAAGGCCAACAGATCCTGTTCGCTGTGGACGCTCAAGAGCTGGCCGTGGATGCCGCTAACGTGGACAAGGCCAAACTTGTCCCTGACTGGGTAGCGCTCGGTCTGGCGCCAGCACAAGACAAGTCCGGACGCGATGCGCGGCCAGGCAAGCAAAAAGCGTCGGCGGGCAAAAAGCCCACGGCAAAGAAAAACCCAACCAACAAGACGGCGGCCGCTGGGTCGCCAGATGCGGAGTAAGCGGGCATGAGCAAAGAACTATTGCTGGTCGTCGATGCGGTGGCTGCCGAAAAAGGTGTGCCGGAATCGGTCATCTTGGAAGCCATCGAGGCGGCATTGGCTTCAGCGGCAAAGAAGCGCTATATCGACCAAGACGTGCTGGTGCGCGTACAGATCGACGCCAAAGACGGCAGCTACGAAACTTTCCGCCGCTGGGAAGTGGTGGCCGATGACGTAGTGATGGAGTCACCGGATCGTCAGGTGCGCCTGATGGATGCGCTGGACGAAAGCGATGAAGTGGAAGTGGGTGATTACATCGAAGAACAAATCGAAAATCCCGACTTCGGCCGGATTGCTGCGCAAGCCGCCAAGCAGGTTATCGTGCAGCGCGTACGCGAAGCCGAGCGCCAGCAAGTGGTGGATGCGTGGAAAGATCGCGTGGGCGAATTGATCACCGGTGTGGTCAAGCGTGTGGAACGCGGCAATATCTATGTCGATCTGGGCGGCAACGCCGAGGCCATCATCGCCAAGGACAAGGGCATTCCGCGCGACGTGTTGCGTACCGGCGACCGCGTGCGTGGTTATTTGTTCGACGTGCGCAGCGAGTCGCGTGGCCCGCAGCTGTTCATCAGCCGCGCAGCCCCGGAATTCATGATGGAGCTGTTCAAGCTGGAAGTGCCGGAAGTCGGTCAAGGTTTGGTATCGATCATGGCGTGCTCGCGTGATCCGGGTGACCGCGCCAAGATCGCGGTGTTGGCGCATGACAACCGTACCGATCCGATTGGTGCCTGCATCGGGATGCGCGGTTCGCGTGTACAAGCGGTCACCAATGAGCTCAACGGCGAGCGCGTGGATATCGTGTTGTGGAGCGACAACCCGGCGCAATTCGTGATCAATGCAATGGCACCGGCGGAAGTGCAGTCGATCATTGTCGATGAAGACAAGCACTCGATGGATATCGCGGTGGCTGAAGAAAACTTGGCCAAGGCGATTGGTCGTGGTGGTCAGAATGTGCGCCTGGCCAGTCGATTGACCGGTTGGCAGCTCAATGTAATGACCGCCGATCAAGTGCAGGCCAAGACCGAATCCGAGCAAGCGGCGGCGCGTCAGTTGTTTGTAGACAAGTTGGAAGTGGACGAGGAAATCGCCGGCATCCTGGTGGGTGAAGGCTTCAACACAGTCGAAGAAATTGCCTATGTGCCGGTGGCCGAGTTGCTGGCGGTGGAAGGCTTTGACGAGGATATCGTCGAAGAGTTGCGTTCGCGCGCGCGCGATGCGTTACTGAACGAGGCACTGGCCGCCGAAGAAGGCTTGGAAGAGCATCAGCCGGCTGCAGATCTGCTAGGTCTTGCCGGAATGGACGAAGCCACGGCCTATGCCCTGGCCGAGCGTGGCGTGCGTACCCGCGAAGATCTGGCCGAAGCAGCTACCGATGAGATTGCCGATATTGAGGGCATGGGGGATGCGCGCGCCGCAACCTTGATCATGGAAGCGCGCAAGCACTGGTTCGAATGATGTATGGCACGGTGCGGGCCTGGGCCTGCATCGCTTGATTGGCCGGCGGGCAGAGATTTGTCATCGCGTCCGTCCTACAATCCACAGATTCGGTCACCTGCGAGGTGGCCAAAGACACCGGAAACCGAATGTCGCAGCAAACCACCATCCGCAAGCTCGCTGAACTGGTGAATACGCCGGTCGATAAACTGCTGGAACAACTGGCCGAGGCCGGTATGAAGTTCAGCGGTCCCGATCAGGTCATCACCAGTGCCGAGAAACTGAAACTGCACGGCTTTTTGCGTCGAGCCCACGGCAAGGATGAAAAGCCTGCCGAAGAGGCGATCGCATCGGGCAAGATCACCCTTAACCGCAGCCGCAAACAGGAGATTTCCGTTGGCAACGGCGGCAAGGCTGGGCGTGCAGCAGGCACCATTGAGGTCGTCACCCGCAAGAAAATCACCCTGAAGCCGGGTGAAGGGCGTGCGCAAACGGCAAACGAAAAGCTGGACGCCGAGCGCACCGATGCGCTGCGCAAGCTGGAAGAATCGCGCGCGCGCAACCTTGCCGAGCAACGAGCACTGGCCGAGAAAGACCGCCAGCGTGCAGAAGTGGTTGCGGAACAGAAGCGCGTGGAGCAAGAGCAACTCGAGCGTGTCGCGGCGGAGGCCGCTGCCGCCGCTGAAGCCGCGTTGGAGGATGCAGGCAAAACCAAAGGTCACGGCCATGGTCACGGCCATGGCGCGGCGCATCCCAAACCCGCAGCACCAGCGCGTGAGGCCGACAAGGCTGCCGTTGCTGCCAAGGGCAAGCCGCAAGTGCAGCGCGGGTCACATGTGATGGTGGCAGGGGTGGAAGATGATGACCGCACCGAGCGTTTCGCCGGGCAGTTGCATCTGTCAGCCTCCGATCGTGCCCGCCGTAGCAGCAATACGCGTGGCAAGGGCAAGCCCGCAGGGGGCAGCAAGCGCGCTTCGGATCAATCGCGCACCGGTACCGGGTTCAACAAGCCCACCGCGCCGGTGGTGCGTGAAGTGGCGATTGGGGATGCCATCACTGTGGCTGATCTTGCCCAGAAATTGGCGATGAAGGGCGGCGATGTGGTGAAGGCGCTGTTCAAGATGGGCGTGATGGCCACCATCACCCAATCCATTGACCACGACACAGCCGTGTTGATCACCGAGGAGCTGGGTCACAAGGCGGTTGCTGCCGGTGCCAACGATGCCGAGTCCGAATTGCTGGCGCACGCCGAGGAGGTGCAGGGCGAGAAGCAGCAGCGGCCGCCAGTGGTCACCATCATGGGCCACGTCGATCATGGCAAGACCTCGTTGCTCGACTACATTCGCCGCACCAAGGTGGCCACCGGGGAAGCCGGTGGCATTACCCAGCACATTGGTGCGTACCACGTTGAAACACCGAAGGGCGTGATCAGCTTCCTGGATACACCCGGCCATGCAGCATTTACCCAAATGCGTCAGCGCGGCGCCAAGCTCACCGATATCGTGGTGTTGGTGGTGGCGGCCGATGACGGGGTGATGCCGCAGACCGCGGAAGCGATCCAGCATGCCAAGGCGGCCAAAGTGCCGCTGATCGTGGCAATCAACAAGATCGACAAATCTGACGCTGATCCGTCGCGGGTCAAGAGCGATTTGTTGACTTATGAAGTGGTGGCCGAAGAATTCGGCGGCGATATTCAGATGGTGGAGCTGTCGGCCAAGACCGGGCAGGGTGTGGATGACTTGCTCGACGCCATTTTGCTGCAGTCGGAAGTATTGGATCTGCAAGCTGTATTCGAAGGCCGTGCCACGGGTGTGGTGATTGAATCTGCGTTGGACAAGGGGCGTGGCCCGGTGGCTACGGTGTTGGTGCAGCAGGGGCAATTGTCGAAGGGCGATTATCTGGTGTGCGGCATTCAATATGGCCGTGTGCGTGCCTTGTTTGATGAAAATGGCACGCAGGTGCAAGTCGCTGGCCCGTCGATTCCGGTGCAAATTCTGGGCCTGTCCGGCGTACCGGAAGCGGGTGATGATTTTGTGGTGGTGGCCGATGAGCGTCTGGCCAAGGATGTGGCCCAGCAGCGCGACACCAAGCGCCGCGAGTTGCGTTTGGTCGCCTCGGCGGGCAACCGCATGGAAGACATCCTGGCGCAGATGGGCGAAGGCAGCAGCCAGCAGCTGGCGCTCAACCTGGTGGTCAAGGCCGATGTGCACGGCACCATGCAGGCGCTACGCGAAGCCTTGACCGGGCTGTCCAACGACCAGATCAAGATCAATGTGATTGGCTCGGGCGTGGGCGGGATTACCGAGTCCGATGCGCAGTTGGCAGCCACCTCCAAGGCTGCCGTGATCGGCTTCAACGTGCGTGCCGATGCCTCGGCGCGCAAGGTGATTGATAACAACGGCATCGACCTGCGTTATTTCTCGATCATCTATGACGTGATCGATCAGGTGAAGCAGATTGCCTCCGGCGTACTGGGCAAGGAAGTGCGCGAAGAAATCATCGGTACCGCATCGGTGCAGCAGGTGTTCCGGCATTCCAAGTTCGGCTCGATCGCCGGCTCGGTGGTGGTGGAAGGTGTCATTCGCAAGGGCAAGCCGATCCGTGTGCTGCGCGACGATACCGTCATCTTCTCGGGCGAATTGGATTCGCTGCGTCGCTTCCAGGAGAACGTGGACGAAGTGCGCAACGGTACCGAATGCGGTATCGGCGTGAAGGGTTACGACCAGGTCAAGCCGGGCGACAAGATCGAATGCTTCGAACGCATCGAGGTACAGCGCACGCTGTAAGGCGCGCGCTTGGTCATGGCACAAAAATCATTCCATCGCACCGACCGCGTATCGGCCCAGTTGCGTCGTGAATTGGGCACGCTGGTACATGCCTTCGTGCGCGAGCACGGGCTGGCATCGTCCAGTGTGTCCGATGTCGAGGTCACTCGCGACATGGCACACGCCAAAGTGTTTGTGACGGTACTGCAGCCAGAACGTGCGTTGGACACCGTGAAAGCATTGAAGACACTGGCCCCCGAAATCCGCTATCAGCTGGCGCATGCCATGCGCCTGCGGCACGTGCCAGAGCTGCATTTTCACTATGATGAATCGGTGGATCGCGGCGAACGCATCGACAACCTCCTGCGCGACTTGCGCCCCAGTGGCTGCGCCGAATAACCCGCGCGAGCGCCGCCTGCGCACCGTGTTCCGCCGTCTGGATGGCATCTTGCTGCTGGACAAACCGCAGGGCTTGTCTTCGAATCAAGCCTTGCAGCGCGTACGGCATTTGTTTCGCGCCGAGAAGGGTGGGCATACCGGTAGTTTGGATCCGCTCGCTACCGGCTTGTTGCCGGTGTGTTTTGGCGAGGCCACCAAAATCGCCGGCGGCCTATTGGGCGCACGCAAGGCGTATGAAACCGTAGCACGGCTCGGGATTGTTACCGATACCGACGATGCCGAAGGCCAGCCACTGCGTGAGCGCCCGGTACCGGCGCTGACGCTGGATGTCATTGATGCTGCGCTCAAGCAATTGACTGGTCGCATCCTGCAACGCCCACCGATCTATTCGGCACTCAAGCGTGGTGGCGAGCCGTTGTACGTTAAGGCACGGCGCGGCGAGGTCATCGAGATCGAAGCACGTGAGATTGATGTCCACGCGTTTGAACTGCTCAATGCTGCCGATTTGCTGGATGCCGGCACGCCGCATTTGCGCCTGCATGTGGAATGCGGCTCCGGCACCTATGTGCGCAGTCTGGTGCGTGATCTGGGTGAACTGTTGGGCTGTGGCGCGCACGTGGCGCAGTTGCGCCGGCTTTGGGTGGATCCGTTCCGCGAACCGCGTATGTGGACGCTGGATGCTTTGCAAGGCCTGTTGGAGCAGGCGGGAGAGCGCGTGCTGGATGCCTGCCTGTTGCCCATCGAGGCGGGCATGGCGTCGTGGCCGCAGGTGCGCGTCAATCAGCCGCAGGCACATTATCTGGGCTTTGGGCGCAGCCTGCACGGGCCTTATCAGCACACTGGGCAGGTGGCGATTCTTGACGAGCAAGGGCGTGGGCTGGGCCTGGGTGAAGTGGACGCCGATGGCAGCCTGCGTCCATCCCGCTTGTTTCGCTGGGCGCTGAGCCAGCCGGCCGTGGCTGATGCCGTCGGCTGAGCCAGATTGCGTGCCAGCGCATATCGGATGTCTTATGTTGCATTGCCGCATGGCTGCTGGCGGGCTATAATCCCGCTGCTCACTGGAGCATATCCGGTTTTGGAGTCCCCGATTCTGGATTTCCTTACCTTCACCATCACGGCGAGCCGTGCGGTGCCGGCGAATCCCTCGCCTGTTCCTGCCGGTCACGCGACTACGAGGCAACCATGTCCATCGATTCCCAGAAAGTCATCAACGAACACAAGCGCGGCGACAACGATACCGGCTCGCCGGAAGTGCAAGTCGCCCTGCTGACCGCACGCATCGAACTGCTTACCGAGCACTTCAAGGCACACAAGCAAGATCATCACAGCCGTCGTGGCTTGCTGATGATGGTCAATCGTCGCCGCAGCCTGCTCGACTACTTGCACCGCAAGGATGGCGAGCGTTACAAGGCGCTGATCGGCAAACTCGGCCTGCGTCGCTGATTGAATACCCACCGCGGCGCAGAAATGCGCCGCGGTTCGTTTTTGCAGTACGAAACATTTATCGCGGCCATGCCGCATCCCCGCATCGCAACACGCGATGCAGCGCAGCAAGCGGGGCTTGCCTGCGTTGACGAATCAAGACAAATCAAGGATTCCCAAAGTGGCGAAAATCACCAAGTCATTCCAGTTCGGCAAGCAGCAGGTGACGCTGGAAACCGGCGAAATTGCACGTCAGGCAGGCGGCGCGGTCATGGTCTCTTGCGACGGCACCGTGGTGCTGTGCACCGCTGTGGCGGCCAAAACCCAGCGCGAAGGGCAGGACTTCTTCCCGCTCACCGTGGACTACCAGGAGAAGTTCTACGCCGGTGGCCGCATCCCCGGTGGCTTCTTCAAGCGCGAAGGCCGCGCCACTGAAAAAGAAACGCTGACCAGCCGCTTGATCGACCGTCCGCTGCGTCCGCTGTTCCCGGAAGAATTCAAGAACGAAGTGCAGGTCATCGCTACGGTGATGTCGCTGAACCCGGAAGTGGACGGCGACATCCTGGCGCTGATCGGCTGCTCCGCTGCCGTCGCCCTGACCGGTGCACCGTTCCAAGGCCCGATCGGCGCCGCCAAGGTTGGCTACAAGGATGGTCAGTATCTGCTGAATCCGTCCGTTAGCGAGCTGAAAGAATCGCAGTTGGAGCTGGTGGTTGCCGGTACCCAAGACGCCGTGCTGATGGTGGAATCCGAAGCCGCCGAGCTGTCCGAAGATGTGATGCTGGGCGCGGTGATGTTTGGTCACCAGCAGATGCAGATCGCCATCGATACCATCAATGCGTTGGTGGCCGAAGCCGGCAAGCCGAAGTGGGATTGGCAGGCGCCGGCCAAGAACGACGCCCTGATCGCCGCGCTGAAGGCCGCCATTGGCGACAAGCTGGCGGCCGCCTTCCAGGTGCGCGACAAGCTGGAGCGCAAGGATGCCATCTCCGCGCTGAAGAAGGCGGTGCTGGCCGAGATCGCTCCGCAGATCGAAGCCAACGGTTGGAGTGCCGGTGAAGCCTCCAAGGAATTCGGCGAGCTGGAATACCAGACCATGCGCGGCTCGGTGCTGGCCACCA
The DNA here is from genome assembly GCF_937872235.1 of uncultured Thermomonas sp. Taxonomy (NCBI): domain Bacteria; kingdom Pseudomonadati; phylum Pseudomonadota; class Gammaproteobacteria; order Lysobacterales; family Lysobacteraceae; genus Thermomonas; species uncultured Thermomonas sp. Next base: position 34,709 of record NZ_CALMPC010000050.1, on the reverse strand, counting down.
AGGTCCGCATCGACGGCCGCGCGCTCGACACCGTGCGGCCGATCAGCTCCAAGGTCGGCGTGCTGCCGCGCGTGCACGGCTCCTCGCTGTTCACCCGTGGCGAAACCCAGGCGATTGTTGCCGTGACCCTCGGCACCGCGCGTGACGGCCAGGTCATCGACGCCGTCGCCGGCGAGTACAAGGAACACTTCCTGTTCCATTACAACTTCCCCCCCTACTCGGTGGGTGAGGCTGGCCGCATGATGGGCCCGAAGCGCCGCGAGATCGGTCACGGCCGCCTCGCCAAGCGCGGCGTGTTGGCGGTGATGCCGACCATGGAAGCCTTCCCGTACACCATCCGCGTGGTCTCCGAGATCACCGAGTCGAACGGCTCTTCCTCGATGGCGTCGGTCTGCGGCAGCTCGCTGGCGCTGATGGATGCCGGCGTGCCGGTCAAGGCACCGGTCGCGGGTATTGCCATGGGCCTGGTCAAGGAAGGCAACGAGTTCGTGGTGCTGAGCGACATCCTCGGCGACGAGGATCATCTCGGCGACATGGACTTCAAGGTGGCCGGTACCAGCAACGGCGTCTCCGCGCTGCAGATGGACATCAAGATCCAGGGCATCACCGAGGAAATCATGAAGGTGGCGCTGGCGCAGGCCAAGGCCGGCCGCCTGCACATCCTGGGCGAGATGGCCCATGCGCTGACCGCGCCGCGCGGCGAGCTGTCCGAGTTCGCGCCGCGCCTGCTGACCATCAAGATCCACCCGGACAAGATCCGCGAAGTGATCGGCAAGGGCGGTTCGGTGATCCAGGCGATCACCAAGGAAACCGGCACCCAGATCGACATCCAGGACGACGGCACCATCACCATCGCCTCGGTCAACGCCGCCGCCGGCCAGGCCGCCAAGTCGCGCATCGAGCAGATCACCTCCGACGTCGAGCCGGGCCGGATCTACGAAGGCAAGGTCGCCAAGATCATGGACTTCGGTGCATTCGTCACCATTGCCCCGGGCAAGGACGGACTGGTGCACGTCTCGCAGATTTCCGGCGAACGCGTGGAGAAGGTGTCCGACGTGCTCAAGGAAGGCGATCTGGTCAAGGTCAAGGTGCTGGAAGTGGACAAGCAGGGCCGCATCCGCCTGTCGATCAAGGCTGTCACCGAGGGCGAGGGCGCGTAAGCATTTGACTTGCCATCAGGGATAAAAAACGGGCCGCAAGGCCCGTTTTTTTTTGAATGGATTTGCGCTCGCCAGGATGGGGGAACAGGGGCTTGCGCATCACTCTGCCGGCTGTTCGTACCGCCCAGGTCTTGGGTTGAGTGTGCCGCAGTGCGTGCAGGTGCGTAGCTGGTCGCCACGATAAAAATGGTCGAACACGCGGAAGAAGTCCTGCTCGATATCGACCAAGTGAAAGTGCTCGGCGTACAACTTGTGATTGCAGTGCACGCAGAACCACATCAGTGCATCGTCCTCGTACGGCAGGCGCTTGCGCTCGATCACCAGCCCGACTGAATTCGCCATCCGCTGCGGCGAATGCGGCACCCGCGGCGGCAGGTAGAACACCTCGCCGGCGCGGATCGGGATGTCGCGCAGCGTGCCGCGCTCGCCGTCGAAGTCCTCCTGCACCCGCAGGACCATTTCGCCTTCCAGCTGGTAGAACCACTCTGGCCCTTCCTCGAAGTGGTAGTCGGTGCGGGCGTTCGGCCCGCCGACCACCATCACGATGAAGTCCTCCTGCACGATGCACTTGTTGCCGACCGGCGGCTGCAGCAAGTGGCGGTGTTCCTCGATCCAGGCGTGCAGGTTGAAGGCGGCGGGCAGCATGGGCTCAGTCCTCGATCCGGGCGATGCATTTGAGTTCAATGGCGATCGGCGTGGGCAGCGCGGTGATGCCCAGGGTGGTGCGGCAGGGTGCGCTGGCGGCATCCGGGAAATGCTCGGCCCACACGGCGTTGTACGCATTGAAGTCGCGCGCCATGTCGGTGAGGTAGACGGTGACGTCCACCAAGTCCTCCCAGCGCGCGCCGCTGGCGGCCAGTACTGCGCGGACATTGCTGAAGACAGCCCGCGCCTGCGCCTCGATGTCGTACTTGCGCAAGCGCCCGTCGGCGAAATACTCGTTGCCGGGAATCGAATTGTCGGCCGGGTTGCGTGGGCCAATGCCGGACAAATACAGGGTGTTGCCAAAACGGCGTGCATGCGGGTAATGGCCCACGGCGGTCGGTGCGCCACTTGCGTGGATGCCACTCATGCCTGCGGGCCGCGACGCTCAGCCACGCCTGCGACCGCCCACGCATAGTTGGCTTCCAGTACTTCCGGCGAATCCACGTCCATCCCCAGTTCGCGCACACGGCCATCGGCCAAGCTGTACACCCAACCGTGGACCGCGAGTTGTTGCCCACGCGCCCATGCATCGGCAACCACCGTGGTTAGGCACACGTTTTCCGCCTGCTCGATGGCGTTGAGTTCGCACAGCGCATCATGGCGCTCGCTTGCGGCAAGCTTGTCCAGCAACGCTGCATGCTTTTGCGCCACATCGCCCACGTGGCGGATCCAATTGTCGACCAACCCCAACCGCGTGCCGTGCAATGCCGCACCCACGCCACCGCAGCCGTAGTGGCCGACGACCAGGATATGTCGTACCTTCAGCACATCCACCGCAAATTGAATGGTGGACATGCAGTTGAGATCGGTGTGCACCATGACATTGGCGATATTGCGATGTACAAACACTTCACCCGGTGCCAACCCCATGATCTGGTTGGCCGGCACGCGTGAATCGGAGCAGCCGATCCACAAGTATTCGGGGGTTTGCAATTTTGAAAGGCGCTCGAAGAATGTGGGGTCTTCGCGGGTCACCTTGTCTGCCCAGTCACGGTTGTTGCGCAGCAGGATTTCGAGTTCTTTTTTCATGGCGTGTCGTGTGCTGAGGGAGAGGGTAGGGCGATGCCGACGTTGCGTGGATCGGTAAAGAAGCGCATCGCTTCCAGTCCACCCTCGCGGCCCAGCCCGGATGCACCGGTGCCGCCAAATGGGGTACGCAAGTCGCGCATCAACCACGTATTGACCCAGACGATGCCCACCCGCAGTTGCGCGGCGAACCGATGTGCGCGGGTGAGGTTGCACGTCCACACGCTGGCGGACAGGCCATAGTCGGAGGCGTTGGCCAGTGCCAGGGCTTCGTCATCGTTGTCGAACACTTGCAGGGTGACGACCGGGCCGAAGATTTCCTCACGGTTGGTCGCGCAGCCCGGGCCGAGGCCTTCGATCACGGTGGGTTCGATGAACCAGCCTGGGCGGTCCAGCGCCGCGCCACCGCAGAGCACGCGGCCGCCTTCGGCGCGCGCGCGTTCGATGGCGGCCATCACCTTGTCGAAATGCGCCTGCGAGACCATCGGACCGAGTTGCGTGCCAGCTTCGAGCGGTGCGCCGAGGCGCAATGCGCGCGCACGCGCGACGAAGGCATCGCGGAATTCATCATAAATAGTGCGATCGATCAAAAGGCGCGAGCCACACAAACAAATCTGCCCGCTGTTCTGGAATGCGCTGCGTACCAACGTATCCAGATTCGCGCGCCAGTCGCTGTCGGCGAATATCAGCGTGGCGTTCTTGCCGCCCAATTCCAGCGAGATTTTTTTCAGCAGAGGTCCGGTCAACCCGGCTATGCGCCGACCCACCGCTGTGCTGCCGGTGAACGAGACCGCTTTGACCTGCGCATGCGTTACCAGCGGCTCGCCCACCGCCGGCCCCAAGCCATGGACGATATTCAGCACACCCGGCGGTAGGCCCACCTTCAGCGCAAGTTCGCCCAACATGGTCGCGGTGGCGGGGGTGATTTCAGAGGGTTTGGCTACCACCGCATTGCCGGCAGCCAACGCTGGCGCGATCTTCCAGGTGAACAGGTACAGCGGCAGGTTCCACGGGCTGATGCAGCCAACCACCCCCAGCGGCAGGCGCAGGGTGTAATTCAGGCCGGCCTCGCCGTGGTGGGACTCGCTGGCGAACTGGGTGGCGGCGTGCGCGAAGAAGCGTAAATTGGAGACGGCGCGCGGGATCTCGATGTCGCGCGCCAGCGCAAGCGGTTTGCCGGCGTCGATGGCTTCGGCGTGGGCGAATGCGTCGAGCTGTGCTTCCAGCGCATCGGCCAGGTGGTTCAGGTGGCGCGCGCGTTGGCTGCTGGAAAGCGCCGCCCAGCCCGCTGCGGCCGCGCTGGCGACGGCCACCGCGGCTTCGACAGTGCTGGCATCGCCATCGGCAACCTCGGCATACGGCTGCGCTTGGGCGGGGTCGAACACGGGTCGCCAGTGCGAGTTGGTGGTTGCGCCGCAGGTCGCGCCGATGACATGTCCAAAGCGTTGCATGGGTACAGCTTACCCGTCACGCCGGCCTTGCGGCAGTACTGGCAGTACCGGCATTGGGCGCAAGTCGTTGAATTTGCGATTGTCATGCAGATTGCGCATAATGGCCGGCTCCCGTTCATCGGGAGCTCGCCCGAACGCGTCTGCCGCACACCGCGCCAGATGGCCGAGGGCTAATCGGCCGGCATCCCGCCGGCGACATCCACGAGGAAATCACTATGCGTCATTACGAAATCGTGTTCCTGGTCCATCCGGATCAGAGCGAACAGGTCCCGGCGATGATCGAGCGCTACAAGAGCGCGATCGAAGCAGGCAATGGCAAGATCCACCGTCTGGAAGATTGGGGCCGTCGCCAACTGGCTTACCCGATCCAGAATTTGGTCAAGGCCCATTACGTGCTGCTCAATATCGAAGTCGAGCAAGCCGTGCTGGATGAAATGGTGGACGGCTTCCGCTTCAACGATGCCATCTTGCGCCATCTGGTGATGCGCCGTGATGACGCTGTGACCGAGCAGTCCTTGATCATGAAAAACAAGGACGAAAAGGGTGACAAGCCCGAGCGTGGCGAGCGCCGCCGCCGTGATGATGAGAGCGACAGTGCCATTGGTACTGGCGATTCCGAATCCGCCGAAGCCGCCTAAGCCCGCCCCCCAGGAGCACACCCATGTCCAAGTTCTTCCGTCGCCGCAAGTTTTGCAAGTTCACCGCCGAAGGCGTGACCGAGATTGACTACAAGGATCTCAACACACTGCGTCAGTACCTGACCGAAACCGGCAAGATTGTCCCCAGCCGCATCACTGGCACCAAGTCGCGTTATCAGCGTCAGCTGCAGGCCGCCGTCAAGCGCGCCCGCTTCCTGGCCCTGATCCCGTACACGGATAACCACAACGTCTGATGTTGCACGTGCCCGGTGTGGCGTGGCTTGGTTGACCGTACGCATCCTCATTGACGGCAGTCAATTGCGGTGCGCACGACATCCCGCTCCCGGCCATACCTTCGCAGCCTGTGCGCCACTGGATAACACTGAACTCTACACCCGTCCATTCGGACAGCAACCGTTGCGGTGCGATCAGCGTCGCTAACGAATACGGAGCAATTCCATGCAACTGATTCTTCTGCAAAAAGTCACCAATCTCGGCAACCTCGGCGACAAGGTCGATGTGAAGCCGGGCTACGGCCGCAACTTCCTCGTCCCGCAGGGCAAGGCTGTACCGGCCACAGCTGCCAATATTGCCGAATTCGAAGCCAAGCGCGCTGACTACGAAGCCAAGGCTGCTGCCAACTTGGGCGCCGCCAATGCGCGTCTGGCCAAGCTGGCCGATGCCAGCGTCACAGTGGCTGCCAATGCGTCGACCGAAGGCAAGCTGTACGGCTCGGTGGGCCCGCGTGAAATCGCTGAAGCCCTGACCAAGCAGCTGGGGATTGAAGTGAACAAGTCCGAAGTGGTGATGGGCGAAGGCCCGCTGCGCCACACCGGCGAGTTCGAGGTGCATGTGCATCTGCATGCCGACGTCAACACCACCGTCAAGGTGGTGGTGGTGCCGGAAGCCGCTTAAGCGTGCAACGCTGTACGTGGTTTGCAACAGGCGCCGCAAGGCGCCTGTTGTGTTTTCGGGATGGCGTGTCGCAGGAAATGAGATGCCCACCGGTTATCCACAAACTTATCTGCAACATTTGCTTGCAGGGACGGCTAGGATGACGGCTTGCATCGAACACTCACGATCGACCCGCACTGACGGGTCACTCATCGCTTGGCAAAGGACGTGTTACCGCCAATGAGCGTAAAGCAGGGTTTCCGCCCCGACTCCAGTTTCCAGACCCGCAATGAGCAGCGGATCGAGCAGCTGCGCGTGCCGCCACAATCAGTGGATGCCGAGCAGGCGGTGCTGGGGGGGTTGATGCTCGATCCTTCTGCATTCGACCGCGTGGCTGATCTACTCAATGCCGAAGATTTTTATCGACGTGATCATCAGCTGATCTATCGCGCCATACGTGAATTGGTGGAAAAAAATCAACCCTGCGATGCGGTGACGGTGGGCGATTGGTTTGAGTCGCAAGGTGTTGCCGAGCAAGTGGCAGGAGGCGCTTATTTGATCGAACTGGCCGCCACCACACCCAGCGCCGCCAACATCAAAGCGTATGCCGACATCGTGCGCGACAAGGCGGTACAACGCAAATTGATTGATGTGGGCACTGCGATCGTCAACGATGGCTTTCAGCCTGAGGGGCGTGGTTCCAGCGAGTTGCTGGCGAAAGCCGAAAGCGAAGTGTTCGCAATTGCCGAAGGCCATTCGCGCGGGCGGCAGGATTTTGTGCCGATCAAACGTGCCTTGAATGAAGCATTTGATGTGCTGCAAAAACGCGCCGAAAGCGGCAGTGGCGTGACCGGGTTACCGACCGGCTATGTGGAGTTTGACGAGATGACAGCGGGCCTGCAGCCCACCGATTTGGTCATCCTAGCGGCACGCCCGGCAATGGGTAAAACCACATTGGCATTGAATATCGCGGAGTATGGCGCGATCAAATCGAAGAAAGCGGTGGCGGTGTTTTCGATGGAAATGTCATCCTCGCAATTGGCGCTGCGCTTGATTTCCTCGCTGGGCCGGGTCAATGCCACGCGCCTGAAGACCGGTGATCTGGAGGATGAAGACTGGAGCCGTGTCACCGGTGCCATTGCGCAAATGAGTGGCATCAAGATTTTCATCGACGACACCCCCGGGCTGTCACCCGAAGTGCTGCGTGCCAAGTCGCGTCGGCTCAAGCGCGAACATGATTTGGGCTTGATCGTGATCGACTATTTGCAGCTGATGGCGGTCCCCGGCAACAGTGAAAACCGCGCCACCGAAATCTCTGAAATCAGTCGATCACTGAAGGGCTTGGCGAAAGAATTGAATGTGCCGGTGATTGCCCTGTCACAGCTCAACCGCTCGTTGGAAACCCGCACCGACAAGCGTCCAGTGATGGCCGACTTGCGTGAATCTGGTGCGATCGAGCAAGACGCCGACATGATCGTGTTCATCTATCGCGATGAGTACTACAACAAGGACAGCTCGCCGGACAAAGGCTTGGCCGAAATCATTATCGGCAAACACCGAAACGGCCCCACCGGCAGCTTCAAGCTGAAATTCTTTGGTGAATACACACGCTTTGATAATTTGGCGCACGATACCGTTGGCAGTTACGAATAAGCGACGCCGGTCATGAGCGAAACCATGAGCCAACGCCCCACCCGCATCGTGGTGGACCTGGATGCACTCAGTCACAACTTGCAAGTGATCCATGCGCATGTGCAGGTACCGGTGATGGCGATTGTCAAAGCCAATGCCTACGGGCATGGCTTGGTGCGGGTGGCGCATCATTTGCAGGCACAGGGTGTCACCCAATTTGGGGTGGCGTTTGCCGAGGAGGCACTGACCTTGCGGCGTGCCGGCATCAGCTTGCCAATTTTGGTGCTGGGCGGGATCCTGGGCCGGCAAGTGGGGCAATTGATCCAGCACGATCTGGAAATTACGGTGTCGTCACTGGACAAGCTGCGCAAAGTCGAGGCCGCCGCAGAGCGCTTGCAACGCAAAGCGGTGATCCATCTGAAGATCGACACCGGGATGGAGCGCATTGGCGTGCACAGCTACTCCTGCGCGGCATTCATTGAGGCGGCGGTGGCGTCCACGTGGTGTGTACTGAAAGGCGTGTACTCGCATCTGGCTTGCGCCGATGATCCGCACTCACCGAAAACAGCCCAGCAGTTGGAGCGATTCTTGCAGGCTTGCGCGCACTTCGAGCGTATTGGTGCGCCGATGCCGATCCGTCATTTGGCCAATTCCGGCGGCGTGTTGCACTTCCCGGAAACGTGGCTGGATATGGTGCGCCCCGGCATCATGTTGTATGGCGTGCTGCCCGATCCGGCGGCATATCGCAGCGTGGATATTCGTCCTGCGTTATCACTGCTCTCGCAGGTGGTGTACTTCAAAGTGGTCAAGGCCGGCAGCAGCGTCAGTTACGGTGCAACCTGGGCACCCGCGCAGGATACCCATGTGGTCACCGTGCCGATTGGCTATGGCGATGGCTACCCGCGGGCGCTATCCAACCGTGGCCAAGTGTTGATTCGGGGTCAGCTTCACCCCATCGTTGGCCGCTTGTGCATGGATCAATTCATGGTGGACCTTGGGCCGCACGGCAGCGCGTATGTCGAGGACGATGTGGTGCTGATTGGTCCGCAAGGTGAGCAAATCCTCACCGTCGAGGATGTCGCGGCGTGGGCCGACACCATTGGTTATGAAATTCTGACCCGCTTCAACGAGCGCATTCCGCGTGAATATGTGGGTGGGCCAAACATCCGTTGACCCTGCGCAAAGCGCGTGATTCACTCGCCAATATGCAAGGGGAGAAATCGGATGGCCGCAGCACCCGCAGCACCCGTAACACCAGCATCAGAATCGGTATCGGCACCGAAGCAGGCATCGCGGCCGGCAGCAAAACCGCGGCTGAAGCGTAGTGCCGATGCCGCAACCGGTGTACGGCCGAAGCGTGAGCCGATGTCTAAGGTGGATACCGCGTGGTTGCGCATGGAACGGCCCACCAACCCGATGATGATCACCGGTGTGTTGATGTTCGCCGAGCCGCTGCAGTTGGCACAGTTGAAAAAGATTATCCAGCAGCGCTTTCTTTCGTATGCGCGATTTCGGCAAAAGCCGGTTGAAAATGCCACCGGCGCACAGTGGGTGGACGACGAGCACTTCGACTTGGATTGGCATGTGCGCTTATCTGGCCTGCCAGGACGGCCGGGGAAGTCTTCGGAAAAGCGCGCCCTGGAACGCTTCGTCAGCAATTTGGCATCCAGTCCGTTGGACCCCACCAAGCCGCTGTGGCAATTTCATTTGGTCGAGCGTTATCAGGGCGGGTCAGCATTGGTGGCGCGTATTCATCATTGCTATGCCGATGGCATTGCCTTGGTGCAGGTCTTGTTGTCATTGACCGATACCAGCCGTGAGCCCAAACCCAGTGCCCGCCTCGACAAGGCTTGGCTGAAGCACGAAGCCGCTCCGGTGGCGCGTCGCGTGGGCGCGATGCAGCGCTACATGAAGCTGGGCGGCAAGGCACTGGAGCAGGGCATGGCGATGATGCAAGACCCCTCGCTGGCCACGTTGCTGGCCAAAGAGGGGGGCGATATTGCCAAGGAATTGGTGCATGCCTTGGCGCTGCCGGATGACCCACCCTCGATGCTGCGCGGCAAGCTGGGTGTAAGCAAGCGCGTGGCGTGGGCCGAACCGCTGGATCTGGAAGAGGTCAAAGCGGTGGGTCGTGCCTGCGGCAGCACCGTCAACGATGTGTTGATGGCGGCCGCTGCCGGGGCCTTGCGCAGCTACATGCTGGAGCGCGGTGAGCCTTTGGACGGCATGACGTTGCGCGCCACCGTGCCGGTGAATCTGCGGCCGCTGGAGCATGCCAAGAAACTGGGCAACCACTTCGGGTTGGTGTTCCTTGAGTTGCCGGTCGGCGAGGGTAACCCGATACGGCGTTTGCAGCGGGTAGCCGACTGCATGAACCAGCTCAAAAACTCACGTCAGGCCATCGTTGCGTTTGGCCTGCTGGCCGCACTAGGCATGGCTCCGCATCCGGTGCCGGAATTGGCATTGGAAATGTTCAGCCGAAAAGCCAGTGCCGTGGCCACCAATGTGCCCGGCCCGCAACAGCCGCTGTACATGGCCGGCAGCGAGTTGCGCGACATCATGTTTTGGGTGCCGCAAACCGGCTCGATCGGGCTGGGCCTGTCCATCCTCAGCTATCGTGGGCAAGTGCATTTTGGCTTGATTGCCGATGCCCGCCTGATCCCGGACCCGGATGCAGTGGTGCGGCGTTTTGGTGAGGAATTCGAGCGCTTGCTATACCTGACCATGATGGGCAGCTGGGAGTTGCCCTTGGATGCAGATGCCGCGTTTGCGCTGCTGCAGGAGACGGCATCGACTTGAACGGCGGCTTTGGTTGGGCGCGTTATCTGCTCAACCGCTGCAACACGTCATGCCAATAGGTCAGCATCCACGGGATGTTGGACGCCAGCATTTTTTCGTTGAGACCGTGCGCAAAGGTGTCGTTGGCTTTGGCAAAATCGGGCGACACGCCATAGCTGGGCACACCAGCCGCACGAAAATGCATGCTGTCGGTCGCCCCTGACGACATATCCGGCACGATGCTCAGCCCCGGGTAGCGCGCATGCACGCTGGCGCTCACCGCAGCCATCACATCCTTGCGCAACGGTGATGCCGGGCTTGCCACCGGCGGCGGGGGTTGCAAGGTGATGTGCACGGTTGGATCGGCAATGACCTGTTGCAAGGTGGTTTGCACTGCAGCCACCGGCGTGCCCGGGAAAATGCGGCAGTTGATATTGGCACTGGCGCGTTGCGGTAGCGCATTCAAGGCATGCCCACCCGACAAGGTGGTTGCCACGCAGGTGGTGCGCAGTTGGCCGACATAACCGGGATTGGCCGAAATGATCGCGGCGGCTTCACTGTCATCGGGGTTGGCGGCAAAGCGACGCATCGCCTCAGCCAATGGCCCTTGGTCATGCTCGCCAGCAGCGTTCAACGATGCCAGGGTGATGGTGTTGTGCTGCACCGGGAATTGATAAGCCGCCACGTGGTTCAGCGCCGTGGCCAACCGATAAATCGCGTTGTCGGGCGTGGGTGCACTGGAGTGGCCGCCCGGTGATGTCACCACCAGTTCGAAATCGGCATAGGTTTTTTCAGCCGCTTGTACTTCAAACACGATGGGTTTGAGGGCGGCATCAAACGTGCCGCCGCCGGCATCGGCATTGAGCAGGAATTCGGCATCGTGATAGCGCTTGGCCAGTTCACGGGTGGAGGCCATTTCGGTCTCTTCATCGCCAGAAAACACCAAAATCATGCCGCGCCTGGGTTTGAAGCCTTCGCGCTTGAAGCGCATGAAGGTGTTCACCACCGTCACGATCCCGGCCTTCATGTCGGCCACGCCGCGCCCATACAGATAGCCGTTTTCTTCGACCAGGGTGAACGGGTCGCGGCTCCAGTCCGCAGGGTTGGCGGCGACTACATCCATATGCCCGGAGATCAGAATCGGCTTCAGGCGCGCATCACTTCCTGCATAGCGCACCACCAGCGCAGCGGTGTGCTCCACCGGAATAATGTCGATATCGGTGTTGGCAAAGCCCGCTGCCTCCAGCTTGTCGGCCAGATAGCGCGCAAACGCCGGGACTTGCGCTTTACCCGCCACGGTCTGGAATGCAATCGCATGGCGCAGCATCTCCATCGTCTCGGGCTGTGCTTGCAAGGAGGTGGCAAGGGGAGCCGTGCTGGCGGCGGGATTGCCGGCAAAGGCCACGAGCATTCCGGCAAACAGACAGGTGCGCATCAACATGAGGGGTGGCCACGAGGTGATCAGGATGCTGCCAGCGTAGCAGCCGCGACGCGTGTTCAGTAGCGGCTCATTCTCGGAGCTGCCATTCACTTTCGGGCCAGATGAATACCACTAGCCTAGCAACGGATATTTCCCTCAGGAGCGTCGCATGTTGCACACCACATCCTTCAAATACGCCGTGTTGGCCAGCTGTTTGATTGCCTTCACCAGTGGTTGCGCCAGCTACGATGGCGGCAATGCCAATGACGATCATGCCCGTGCGAAGAAGGGTGCCCTGATTGGCGCTGCGATTGGTGTGGCGGCCGGCTTGCTCAGTGGCGACAGTGCGGTGGAACGCCGGCAACATGCGATGGTCGGTGCGGGCATCGGCGCACTGGCTGGTGGCGCCATTGGCAATTATCAAGACAAGCAGGAAGCCGAGTTGCGGCGCGAGACCGCAGGCACGGGCATTGATGTCAGCCGTGATGGCGATGTGATCAAGCTCAATCTGCCCGATGGCGTGACGTTTGATTTCAACAAGACCGACATCAAGCCGCAGTTCTATCCCTCACTCAATACCATTGCCGGCACCTTGCGTGAGTACAACCAGACCATCGTTGAGGTCAGCGGGCATACCGACAATATCGGTAGTGATGCGGTCAACCAGCGCATCTCCGAACAGCGTGCCAATTCAGTGGCCAGCTATTTGATGGCGCAAGGGTTGCAGCGCGAACGGTTTGAAATCGTCGGTCTTGGCAAGCGTTTCCCGATTGCCGACAACGCCACCGAGCAAGGGCGTTCACTCAACCGTCGCGTGGAAATCCGCTTGTTGCCGATCCGCTCGTAAGCCACTTCGGCGGTGCTAGAGTGATGGCAACTGTTGCTACGGACTTGCCATGATTGCGCAGACCTTTCAGCCCCTTGGCACCCCCGGTGTGCCTTGGGGCGATGCCGAAAAAAGCCAGTGGCGCGCGCGTCAACGCAAGCAGCGTAGCTATGCCGATGAGGTAGTGAACAGGCTCAACACCATGCTGGAAAGTTTCAAGGTGTTGCAGTACGGCGAGCTGGATTACGGCGATGATGGCCGCTACCCACTGTATGCCTTGCGCGGCAAATATTGGGACGATGCGCTGCCGGTCGCTTTGGTGACGGGCGGTGTGCATGGCTATGAAACCAGTGGCGTGCATGGCGCGCTGTTATTCGCGCAGGACTATGCCGGCGGATTTGAAGGCCGCTTGAACCTGCTGATTGCACCCTGCGTGTCGCCATGGGCGTACGAGCGCATCCACCGCTGGAACCCGCAGGCGCTGGACCCAAATCGCAACTTCGTGGCCAACAGCCCATGCGGGGAATCCAAGGCGCTGTGGGATTTGATCCAACCCTTGCGCGGCAAGTGCATCGTGCATATTGATTTGCACGAAACCACCGACTCCGATGAAGCGGAGTTCCGCCCGGCACTGGCCGCACGCGACGGTAAACCGTATGAACCTGGCACGATTCCGGATGGCTTCTATCTGGTCGATGACAGCGCCAACCCGCAGCCGGCATTTCAAGATGCCATCAACCTGGCGGTGGCCAAGGTGACGCATATTGCGATGTCGGATATGGACGGCACCATCATTGGCTCCCCAGTGGTCGCCGAAGGCGTGATTCGCTACCCGTTGGTGGAATTGGGCCTGTGCGCCGGGATCACCGGCGCACGCTACACCACCACGACCGAGGTCTACCCCGACAGCCCGCGCGCCTCTCCTGCGCAATGCAACCTGGCGCAGGCGGTGGCGGTAAATGCAGCGCTGACGTTTGCGTTGGCAATGGGGTGATGTGGTTTCTGGCGTGCGCCAGATCCGCATTGCAAAGCGTGTTGGGGGGGTTGAAGCAGTTCGAGCAGTGCAGTTTGAGGAACCTGAATAGGCGATTGGCCGGCCTGCGGCTGGGCCCGCGTTGGCCCTGTCACGCACGGCACTTCAGGACGTGTGTGGGGTGTACGGCGTGCCGGCAGGATTCCCCGCCGGTTCTGCGAATGGAGACCTATTGCTATGAACATGCTCCGTAATTGGACAGCTGTTGTGCTGTTGCTATGCGCCAGTTGGGCCGGCGCGCAGGAGAGGGCATACAAGGAAGGGACGGTCACCGTGGTGACATCGGTGAAAGTCGTGGATGGCCAGTTCGAGAACTACATGCGTTATTTGGCGGCCAATTGGCGGCCAGTCAACGAAGAGGCTAGGAAGGCGGGTGAAATCGTGGATTACCACGTCTATGGGGCGAACCCGCGCAGCCCGCAAGAACCTGACATGTATCTAGTTGTCACCTATCCCAACATGGCCGCATTCGATGGTATGGATGCGCGGATGGAGCCGATTCTGGCCAAGCTCACCAAGCAAACGATGCAGCAGCGCGAAGATGCTGCCGGCAAACGCGTGGTGATGCGCACGATTCTTGGCTCGGAAATGCTCCGTGAGTTGGTATTCAAATAAGGGATCGGCCGTTGCTGGAAGCAACGCCTGACCGGCATGTCGAGCAGGCAGGTCGTTCCTTGCGGCCTGCCTGACGGTTCTTCTGCTTCACATGCGTCTGGCGTCATAACGTATCGTGCTGGCCGGGCGTGGGTTGCGTACGTAAAGTGCAGGTTTTCCCCAAGAGCCTTTGACCATGATCCAACGCTTAGACCCCGGCCCGCGCATGTCCGAGGCCAGTATCCATCACGGCATCGTGTATCTGGCCGGACAAATCCCGGAAACGCTGGATGCCGATATTGAGGTGCAAACTGCTGAAGTGCTGGCGGCGATCGATGATCTGCTGGCGCGTGCGGGCAGCGATAAATCCAAAATCTTGCGCGCGCAGATTTTTTTGGCCGATATCAATGATTTTGCCGGCATGAACCGTGCATGGGACGCGTGGGTGGTGGCGGGCAATGCGCCGGCCCGCGCCACGGTGGAGGCGAAGTTGGCCAACCCGGCGTGGAAGGTGGAAATTGTGGTAACTGCGGTGGTGTAGAGCACATCACCACGCCTCCATGAATGGCATCCTTCCCGCGCCCGCGATGATGAGTGGGTTTGGACCTTGATTTTCCCTCTCCCGCTTGCGGGAGAGAGTGCCTGCAGGGTGGGAGAGGTGTCAGCGAATCGGCTCGTCCAGCATCAACTCGCGCACATAGCGCACCGGCGGTGCGCCGTAGGACAGCACTTGGTCGTGGTAGGCCTTCAGGTTGAAGGCTGCGCCTTGTTTTTTCTGCATCGCTGCACGCAGGTCAAGGTGTTCTTGTGCGCCCACGAAATAGGTGGGTAGCTGCGCCGAGGTCAATTGCGCGCGTACCCATTTGCCGGCGGCTTCGCTTTCTTGCTGGAAGGCGTCGTGGGTCATCAAGTGCATGGCTTGTTCGCGGCTCCAACCATCCACCTGTACGCCTTGGTCCAGCAGGGCGTTGGCAATGGTGCGCAGGTAGAACTTGAGCTGCACCAGATGAAATAGCGGATCGTTATCCAGATAGCCTTGTTCCTGCATCATGCGCTCGGTATAGACCGCCCAACCTTCGGCAAACAAGCCCGAGCGCAACACGCCGCGCAGGGTGGAAGGGAATTTGCCCGAATGCCAGCCTTCCAGATAATGGCCGGGAATGCCCTCGTGGATCGACAGCAGGTGGATCATCTTGCCGTTGTATTCGCGCAGGAACGAATCCGACTGCGCCTTGCTCCACTCATCCGGGATCGGCGAAATGGCGTAGAAGGTCTTGAGGTTCTTGTCCAGCGGGCCGGGCGAGTCGCAATAGGCCACCGCCACGCCGCGTTGGAACTCCGGCATGAGGATCACATCCACCGCCGAATCAGGCAGTGTGACGAGATCTTTTGCGCGCACGAAATCGGTGGCGGATTGCAGTGAAGCTTTCGCGTCTTCCACCACCTTGTCGCGTGCCGGGTGGTCGGCGTAGGCCAGCTCCAGTGCGGCTTCGATGGCGGTCTGCTGTTGCGCATCGGTGGGCTTGTCGGGTAGGGCAGGCGCACCCGGCTTGTCTTTGAGCACGCTCAGCGCGATGCCGTACATCACTTCGCGCACGCGCCTCATTTCACTTTCGGCGCGTTGTTTGATGTCGGCACGTGACAGCGAAGAGGACAGTGCGAACTTCAATTTCTGGTCGTATTTTTCCGCACCAATGCGGAAGTCGCCCTTGGCATTGGGTACCAGGGTTTTATCCAGCCAGGTTTGTTGCTGGGCAACGGCTTTTTTCAGACCTTCAATCGCGGCGCGGGTGCGGTCAGCCTGGGCTTTTGGCAATTCACCCAGATGCGGGGTGATGAAGGTGTCGACAATGGAAAGGATGCCGGCGTTTTGTTTGGCCACGGTCTGCGCATGGATGAGGGGCACCCGTGCCAGGTCCAGATTGTCCCGCGCCTGCGCAAAGAGCGCAGGCAGTTTTTCCATGCGTTCTGTGGCTGCAGCAATGCGCTCGGGTAGGGGTGCAAATTCGCGGGACATCAAGCCATAGATGGCGCTACCTGCCAGCCCGCCATACACCTGCGGGTCCCACGCCCAGCTTTGCAGCACATCGATGTCCCAGATATCCGATTGCAATTGGTTGCGCAAGATCGCGGCATCGACCTGGTGTTCACGCGAGAGTTTGCTGGCATCGATGGCTTCCAGCTCGGCCAGCAATTTTTTGCTGGTGGCCACGCGCTTGAGCCGGCCGGCGGCACTGAGATCATCCAGCTGGCCATCAAAACGGTGATCCCCGATTTGGGTGGCACTCACCGGCGACAGCGCCATCCATTCGGCCAGTGTGCGCTTGGACAGATCCGCAAATTTTGCGTCCATCGGCGCATCGCTTGCCGCGGCGGTGGCCGGTGTTGCCGCAGTGGGCGGTGATTGCTGGCCGGTGCACGCTGCCAGCACGGTGGTGATGGACAGGGCAAGCAGGGTGGTGCGCATGGGGCGGGCTCCGCAAAATGGGTAATGGCACACAATACGGTCTGCCAATCGCTTGGCAACAGTGCCGGAAGGACGAACGGCACAGGCACGGCATGGGGAAGATCAGTAGGCTGTCGGCTTCCACACACGGGTAGGTGTCATGAAGCGTTCACTGTTGAGTTTCGGCATTGCCGCCACGTTGTCCATCACCAGCATGGCCGCTCTGGCCACAGGGCCGGCGACCACGCCGCAGCTGGGCAGTTTCGGGGTGGATTTGACTTCGCGTGACACTTCGGTGAAACCGGGCGATGACTTCAATCGCTATGCCAGCGGGCATTGGATCGATACCTATCAGTTGAAGGATTACGAGTCTTCGTACGGCGCGTTCAACGAACTGCGCGACCGTTCGGAAGATCAGGTGCATGCCTTGATCGACGGGTTATTGGCGCGCAAGGATTTGCTGCCGGGCAGCAATGGCCAGAAGCTGCGCGACTACTACACCAGCTACATGAATCGCACTGCGCGTGATGCCGCCGGGATCAAACCATTGCAGCCGGTGCTGACCCGCATCGCCGCGATTGATTCGAAAGCCGCGTTGATTGCAGCGTTTGCCAATGCCGCCATCGACGGCAGTGACGCGCCGCTGGGACTGTATGTTGGCACCGACCGCAAAGACCCCGACAGTTATCTGGTGGGTTTGGGTGTGGGTGGGTTGGGCCTGCCGGATCGAGATTACTACCTTAATCCGGATGCCCGTTTCGTCAAGATTCGCGAAGCCTATGTGGCGCATATCCAGCGCATGCTGGGTTTTGCGGGTGTCAGCGAAGCAGACGCCAAGCCGCGTGCCGAGGCGATTCTGGCGCTGGAAACGGCGCTGGCCAAACCGCAGTGGGACCGCGTCAAGCTGCGCGACCGCGACAAGACCTACAACGTGGTGACGTTTGCACAGTTGCAGCAGCAGTACCCCGGCTATGACTGGGCGGCACAATTGCGTGCGCAGCAGATGCCGCAGCCGGTGCGCCTGAACATCAGTACGCCGGATGTCATTGGGCCGGTGATCGATGTCATCAATGCCACGCCGCTGGCGGCATGGCGTGATTACCTGACCTTCCACGCCATCGACGGCAATGCCAGTCTGTTGAGCACGCAGATCGATGAGGCATCGTTTGCCTTCAACGGCAAAGTGTTGAATGGCCAAAAAGCGCAGCGCGAAGACTGGAAGCGTGCAGTGGCCTTGGTTGGCTCCGGCAATGGGTTGGGCGAAGCACTGGGTGAGCTGTACGTGGCGCGCTATTTCAAGCCGCAAGCCAAGGCGGCCATGGATACTCTGGTTGAAAACCTGCGCGCCGCATTGCGGCAGAACATCGAACACATTGATTGGATGAGCGATGCCACCAAGGTCGAGGCGTATCGCAAGCTGTCCACGTTCCGCCCGAAGATCGGCTACCCGTCGAAGTGGAAAGACTATTCCAGCGTCACCATCCAGCCCGATGATTTGTTGGGCAATGCCATTGCACTGCGCCAGTACAACCGTGCGGATCAGAACCGTCGCATCGGCCAGAAAACCGACCGCGAAGAGTGGGGCATGACCCCGCAGACGGTGAATGCGTATTACAACTCGACCTTCAACGAAATCGTGTTCCCGGCCGCCATTCTGCAGCCCCCGTTCTTCGATGTGAATGCCGACCCTGCGGTGAACTACGGTGGCATCGGTGCAGTCATCGGTCACGAAATGGGCCATGGTTTCGATGACCAAGGTAGCAAATCCGATGCCGATGGCATCCAGCGTAATTGGTGGACAGACGCAGACCGCGCCCGTTTCGACGCACGCACCAAGGCACTGGGTGCACAGTACAACAGCTATTGCCCGCTACCCGGCCAGTGCGTCAACGGCGGCCTGACCATGGGTGAAAATCTGGGCGATTTGGGTGGCTTGTCGATGGCCTACACTGCCTATCAACTGAGTTTGAAGGGCAAGCCCGCGCCGGTGATCGACGGCCTCACTGGCGACCAACGCTTCTACTTGTCATGGGCGCAGGTGTGGCGCGGCAAGTACCGCGATGAGGCCCTGCTCAACCTGATCAAAACCAACCCGCACTCGCCGTCGATGTATCGTGCCAATGGCCCGCTGCGCAATATCGATGCGTGGTACAAGGCCTTCAACGTCAAGCCGGGCGATGCCATGTACCTGCCACCCGAGCAGCGTGTGCGGATTTGGTGAGTCTTGATGTGATGCGGGCGCGACTTTTTTGTCCGCCCGCATCGAGTATCGTGGGTCAACACCACTGGCGATACCGGAGTGCCAAATGAAACTGTCATGCCGTTGCGGACAGGTGCAGGGTGAATTCAATCCTGCCCGCAGCTACACCCGCGCCACGTGCTATTGCGCCGATTGCCGGGCGTTTGCGCGCTGGTTGGGTGGGGATGGGTTGTTGGATGCCGCGGGCGGCAGTGACATCGTGGCGATGGCGCCGGATGGCCTGCGCTTCACCCAGGGGCTGGATCAATTGGCCTGCATGTCGCTGGGCCCGCGTGGCTTGCTGCGTTGGTATGCGCGCTGCTGCCGCACACCGCTGGGTAATGTGCCGCGCAACCCCAAGCTGTATTACCTCGGCCTGCCGGTCGCCGCCATTGCCGAATCCGAGGCTGCCGTGACGGCCTGTTGCGGCGCACAGGGCCACACCATCATCAGCCCCGAATCGGCCACCGCTGCAGTCAATCCCACTCGCGGGGCACTGTTGGCCGGCACCTTGCGCATCGTCACCAAGCTCGCAAGCGCACGTCTGCGCGGCCGACGCAATGCCCTGTTGTTTGCTGCCGATGGCCAGCCTATCCGTGCGCCACAGGTGTTGTCGCTGGGGCAACGTCGGGCCTTGGCTGACGGGTGAACTGCGCAGGGCTTCGGCAAAGGCCCGCTTGAATAGCGCTATTTCCTCTGCGCCGGCTTTCCTTGCAGCGCCGCCACCGCCTCCAGCATTTGCTTGACGTGCTGGTTGGGGTTCATCGAATCAAACTCTGCGGCGATGCGGCCGTTCTTGCCGATCAAGTAGGACGTGCGGCTGGCGAGATCCGGCTTCAGCAGCATGGTGGCATCGAAGGTCTTGGCGATTTTCGCGCCGGGATCGGCGGCGACGGGGAATTTGCCGGCGCATTTTTCGGTGTCTTTCGAAAATTCAGCCAAGCGCTCCACATTGCCGGCGGTGACCCCAATCACGCTGACACCCCGTGCCTTGAATTTGTCGATAGCCTGCGAGAACGCGGCGGCCTCGGCGTTGCAGCCGGGGGTGAACGCGGCGGGAAAGAAGTACACCACCACCGGGCCCTGTTTCAGCGTGGCGGCAAGATCGAAGGTAAACGGCTGGCCAGCCAAAAACGCCGGTGCAGTGAATGTAGGGGCGGGGGTGCCGGGCTTCAGTGCGGCAAGGGCGGGCGTGGCAAGGGCAAGCGCGATGGCGAACGTGGCAATGCGGCGCATGGGGGGCTCCGAGAGAAAGATGGGCTTGGCCACTGTATCGCTGTTGCGTCGGGTTTGGGTGAGCAACGCGTCCCTGCAGGGCAGGGGCGCGTGCATGCACACGCTCAGACCACCGGCTGTGCCAGCCTGCGTGCGAATGCATGTTCGATCAACTGCCGGGTCTTGCTGTCGGCTGTGTGGGCGGCGTGTTCGATTTGCGTTCCAACGGCTTGCATCTCCTTGCCGATGGCTTGCATCGGTTGACTGGCCGCTTGCATGCGGTTGCCGACGGCTTGCATGCGCTGGCTTTGCTGCTGCACGGCACTGGATCGGGATTCGATGATGGCGCTTTGCGCTTGCATCTGTACAGCGATGGCGTCGATTTGTGCCGAGAGGTGATCCATTTGCCGTGCCAGACCGTCACGTTCGGCTTCACTGGCTTTGCGTGCGCGCTGGGCGAGTGCGGCTTGTTGTGTCGCCAGTGCGCCCTGGCGCGAGGCCAACGCATCCAACTGGGCGCTGGCTTGGTTCACTTCAGGGGTGGGCAGAGAGGCGGCCTGACGATCCATGTCCGCTTGCAGTTCGTGCATGTGCTGTTGGTGGGGCTGCATGCTTGCCTGCAGGGCTTCCATCTTGCTGTTCAATGGATCCAGCGGTGCCCATACGGTTTCGATTTGTGCCAGCAGGGCAGCATCACGCAGTACGAAATGTTGCTTGCCCCTGCGCACCAACAGGAAGTCGCCATCGATGGTGCTGCGTAATTTTTTCACCATGCGCATATCGTCCTGATCGCCGGCGAGGAGATAGTGGGTCTCGCCCTTGCGCACCATGGCATAGCCGTCATCACCGCGCTGGAAGCCAATATTCACGGCATCTTTCAGCGGAGGTGGTGCGGGTGGCGCAGGGGGTGCAGGTGGTGCGGGCGGTGCAGGTGGCTTCGGTGGCGCGGGCGGTGGCGGCGGCATCGGGTGTGTGCTGTGCGATGGGTGTGCTGCGGGCGCGGCGTGTGGGCTGTTGGCGTGTGCGTACAAGCCGGCACCGGCGAGTGCCAATCCAATCACGGGCAGGCCAAGCAGGGGCAGCAGGCGACTGCTGATATCAGCGGTTGTACGCGGGCGGAGCAGGTGCTGGATGCGGGACATGAGCTGGCCTCCTTGGGCGGCGGGTGCAAAGCAGGGGGGGGGCGTGGGGGTATCGAAGCTGCGGTCGAGTTCTGCCAAAGCGAGTGCCAAACGGCGGCCGTCACCCAGCGCGTTGGCGGCCAGTGCATCGGCAATCAGCTCGCGTTCGTTGCGGATGCGGCGGGACAGCCACCACACCACCGGGTGATAGAACAGCAAGGTTTCGGCTACGCCTTGCAGCAGGTTGACCAGATAATCGTGGCGGCGGATATGTGCCAATTCGTGCGCAATCAGGGCTTCCAGCAAAGGCGCAGGCATGTGCAGTACCAGCGATACGGGCAACAGCACCATCGGCTGCCACCAGCCCACTGCCAGCGGCGTGGCGGTGTCATTGCTCAATCGCACTGGCACTGCGCTACGCAAGCCCAAGCGCACGGCCATCCGGTGGGCACTGGCTTGCCAGACGCCAGTTGATTCGGCCCATGCGCGTTGGCGCAGGCGCGCCACCCAATACAGACCCGCGAACATGCGCAGCGCCAGGGCCCCCGCACCAGCCGCCCAGCAGGCAACCAGCCACGGTAGGGTGTCGGCAATTCGCGCAGGGGTGCTTGCGGCCAGTGACAGCCACGCTGCCGGCTGCTGCGCCGGTGCGATGGCCGATGTCGTGGTGCCCAATGCGAGTCCCAACACTGGTGCGCTGGCGGTTGCCGGCAGCAGGATCTGCCATGCCAAGGTGAGGATGGGCAGCAGCAGTGCGACCAGCAACGCCACACACGTCACGGCGTAGCGTGTGTGCGGGCGGGCATTGTCCAGCCGCGCCAATGCCAGCGCGGCCAACAGGCCCAGCAAACTGCCTTGCCAAACAAAGTGCAGCAGCGCTGCGCCCAGTGCCGGCACAAGCTGGATAAGCGCGTCATGCATCGTGGTTCTCCCGCAGGAATCGCTGGATTTCGGCGCGCTCGTCTGCACTGACCTGGCCACCACGCAATGCGGCCATCACCAATGCCTTGCCAGAGCCGGCGAAGGCTTTATGGATGAAGTCATCCAGCAATTTGTTCTGCAATGAGCCTTGCGCTTGGGTGGGTGCATAGATGTGCGCACGTTGGCGTTCGTCACGCTTGAGCAGGCCCTTGCCGTGCATGATCTGCAGCAGCCGCAACACGTTGGCGTAGGGCAGCTCGGGGCGTTCACGCTGCTGTGCCTCATGTACCTGTTTGGCCGTACACGGGCCCATTTGCCAGAGCGTGCGCAGCAATTCGAGTTCAGCGGGGGTAGGTTTGGGCAAACGGGGCGTGGGCATGCGATGGCCGAGGCTGTGCAGTGGTGGATGAGATGCAGCGCTGGGGCGGGGGGTGAATCTAGAAGATCATGTCTAGAAAAGCACGGCTAGAAAAAAATGTCTAGAAAATAATTTCTATTTCCGATGAACGGTTGGCGCTGTGCAAATGGGCTTCAAGCCAAGCCATCCGGTCATCGCAAAAACCCAATGCCATCCGGCTGCGCAGCACATTGCCCTTGGCGGGCATGGCATCACCATCAACTGCCGCAGAGGGGATCAGATAGCGCTTTCAGCGACCTGCGTGCGGTTGCGGCCATCGGCTTTGGCTTGGTACAGAGCACGATCTGCCAGCTCCATCCATGCCCGCAAGTTGTGGCAGTCCTGCGTCGGTGCCGCCAGGCCAATGCTGACCGACCCGCTCAGCTTGGGATCAGCAGGAAAATGCAGTGCCGCAATGCCGGCGCGGATGCGTTCGGCAATATCCTGGGCTGCGCTGACGGGCAGCGGCAGGGTCACTGCGAACTCGTCGCCCCCCAGTCGCCCGGCATGGCTGCCGGGCGGCAGAGTATCCAGTATGACCTGTGCGATGCCACGCAGGAGATCGTCGCCACCAATATGACCAAAGGTGTCGTTGATGTGCTTGAAGCTGTCCACATCGATCAATAACTAAGGTGGACGCGTGGCCAGCCACATGCCGCTGCAATTGCTGGTCAGCCATCTCCTGCCAGTGGCTGCGGCTTTGCAGCCCGGTCAGGCTGTCGCGGCGGCGGAGTTCGTCCAGCGCCTGATTGTTTTTTTGCACTTTTCGAATCAGCTGGTAGCTGCTGGCACTGACCACTAAGGTGTGGATCATCGTCAAGGGCAAGCAGGCCAGCAGTACGGGGGTGCTGGTGTGAATGTCGAAATGCAGGCCGGAAATGCCAATCGCAATGACCAGGGCAGCAAGTGCCCCGAGCAATGACCGCCACCATAGGCCGCGAATGCCGGTATTGAGCTTGTCGGCGGTGGTGACCGTCAGCAGCAACGCGGACGGCAGCAGGTTGAAGTGCATGATCGGTAGCAAGGTGGCTGCCAAGGCCGAGTCGATAACGAAATTGTGCAGCTCCGATGTGCTTGGGTCAGGGCTGTGGTGCGATTTCAGGAATGCCAAGTGCGGCCACAGCAGGCCACACACCGCAATCCACGCCCATGATGGCCAGCTGGCATGTAGTTCATGCAAGACCAGTGCCGCTGGAAGGATCCCCAGCCCCATGCCCAGTGTGCGCAAGCGATAGGTGCGCAAGTACAGGCGTTGCATGCGCTGCGACGGTGGCAGTTGCTCTTGCATCGCGGGTGCGCGTTCCGTCATTGCCTGATCTGAGTCATCAACGATGGCCAAGTGTGCGCAAAGCGTGCCCGCAATGCCAGCGGGTGCGAACTGATAGCCTTGGCAAACGGCGGTGCAATTGCGAGGGCGTCATGGCGACCGGTTGGGCAGGTGATGGGGCGGTACAAGATCAGATCGATGCAACCGTCAAAGACGGCATCGCGCGGGCTCGCAGCCGCCTGCCCAGTGGGCCAAGCCTTGCGCATTGCGAAAATTGCGATGCCTCCATTCCGGAGGCGCGTCGCAAAGCCATTGCCGGCGTACGCCTGTGCGTGGCCTGCCAGGAGCTGCAGGATCGGGATGCCGCAGCGAATGGCGGCTACAACCGGCGCGGCAGCAAGGATAGCCAACTGCGCTGACAAAAAACGCCCGGCTTGCGGCCGGGCGTTGCAGGGTAAGCAGGGGATGTCTCAGTGGATGCTGAAGGCCAGGATCATGCCGAGGATGGCGGGCAGGATCATTGACTCGCCATTGCGATAGCTGCCGTATTGGTAGCGTCCGTAATAACCATCCCGATAGCCGCGTTCAAAGCCTTGGCGAAAGTAGTAGCGGTAGTCGTTGTAGCTCACGTACTGGCCATAGTAGCCATAGCTGCCATCGATATAGCTGTAGTTGTTGCTGTAGTCGAAGCGCCAGCGGTCGGCACGGTCGGCTTGCCCTGCGTACCAGCCTTCCCGGTAGCCATCGCGAATGGCTTGCTCCAACATCTGCGCGCCATAACTATTGGTGCTATACCAGCTGCCGCCGTAGCTGTAGCGATAGTTGTACGGCGTGTAATAGAACGGGTCGTTGTAATAGTTGTAGCGGCGTGCGTTCCAGCGTGCTTGCTCGGCTTGCCAACGGCGCCAGTAGTCTTGCTGGTAGCGGTATTGGGCATTGCGGCGGCTGCGTTCCAATTCGCGATTATGGCGGTCGTAGTCACTGCGTCGACGATATTCGTCGCGCTGCCATTGCGCTTGCTGGCGGCGTTGTTCTTCAATCCGGCGTTGCTGCTCGTTGTCGGGGATGCGGTCGTGGCGGTTGTCGCGATCATTGCGATCATTACGATCATTGCCGCGATTGCCCTGCCAATCGGGGCGATTATCCTGCCCATTGCCGGGGCGATTGCCGGGGCGATTGCCGGGGCGGCGATTTTCCTGGTCTTCGCGATTCATCGCCTGCTGCATTACCCACGCCGGGTTGCTGCGGGGCTCGTTTGCGTGTTGCTCGGCAGTGCGGCGCTGCTGGTCTTGAATACGCCGGTCTTGGTCTCGTTGCGCTTGCTCCCGCTGATCTTGTTGAACGCGTTGCTCCTGGGCACGCTGATCGGCAAACCGCTGCTGGGCGTCCATGCGGCGCTGTTCCACGCGCTGCTGGTCTTGTGCACGTGCTTCATCGCGCTGTTGCTGCTGTTGCGCTTGCCATTGCTGGCGTTGTTGCTGGGCATCGCGTTGAGTTTCACGCTGGCGCTCCTGTTGCTGGCGCGCCTGCTCACCCCAGTTCTCACGGCGCTCGCTGTCGCTGCTGCGCGGAAGGTTATTGCGCGGCATTTCGAC
Organism: uncultured Thermomonas sp.; assembly: GCF_937872235.1. Classification (NCBI taxonomy): domain Bacteria; kingdom Pseudomonadati; phylum Pseudomonadota; class Gammaproteobacteria; order Lysobacterales; family Lysobacteraceae; genus Thermomonas; species uncultured Thermomonas sp. The sequence goes on along the minus strand of NZ_CALMPC010000050.1, from coordinate 9,351 downwards.
ATTGCTGTCGCGGCGCGAGATCGCCGGCGGGTCGCGGCGCGCTTCATTGTCGTTGTTGCGTGCCGGTGTGGGGGCTTCGCGGCGAACTTCGTTGCGCACCTCCTCGCGCGCTGCGCGGCGTTGCTCGCGAAGTTCTCTACGGTTGTCCTGCGATTGTTCTTGATCTTGCGGATGGGCGAATGCTGGAGTCAATACAGTAAAGCCAAGCATCGCCATGAGTATGGCGGCAGACACTTTGGATAAGGCGGGTTGGCGGTTCATGGTCTCGTCCCCCAGGCGCGAACCATTCGCGCCGTTGCGTGCAGTAAGCGGTTTTCCGGATGAATCGTTGCTGATATTTTGCCTGCATGCAAAGACCCGCAAGCGGCCATTCATTTTTTGTGAAGCGGGGCTTCAGCCTGCGTGCATGACCTAAGGCAGTGATGAGTTGCTGCCCGTTCGTGCCAAGGTAACGGCCTTTCCATTGGAACGCCCTCATGTCCCAGTTTCCATCTGTTGCAGTGCTTGCCATTGTCATGGCCGCGCTTCCTGCCGCGCATGCCCAGCAATCCGAGCTGACCGCGATCACGCGGGCCACCGGCTTGCCGCGCGCACCGGAGCAGCTGGCCACCACGATTGCTTTGGCTGATCTTTCGTTCAAGGTGGATCCGGCACGGCAATGGCTGGATGCCGATGCCCGTTTGCAGTTGCAACTGACCGGCAGTGTCAATGCGTTGGTGTTGGATCTGGATCGCAATTACAGCGTGGATGTGGTGGACGTGGACGGCAAGCCCGCACGCTGGAGCAACCCGGAAGGGCGGATGACGATTGCACTGGCCAAGCCCTTGGCTGCTGGCGCGAAAGTGAGTGTCCGTATTCGTTATGCCGGTCACCCGCACGCGGCCAGCAAGGCGCCGTGGGATGGCGGCATCGTTTGGGCCAAGGCTCCCACCGGTGAGCCGTGGGTGGGTACGGCGGTACAGGGCGAGGGCTGCGATTTGTTGTGGCCGTGCATTGACCACCCGATGGGCAAGCCGCAAGTCGTGGTGCAGCACATCAGCGTACCTGCTCCCTTGGTGGCGGCCAGCAATGGCGTGGCCGAGGGGATGCAGGAAAAGAACGGCTGGCGCACCTATCAATGGCGCGCCAAGCTGCCGGATACCTACGCCATCGCCTTGAATATCGGCCCGTACGAGTTATTGCAGGCGGACTACACATCGCGCTTTGGCAATACCATCCCGCTGCGTTTCTGGTATCTGAAAGGCAACAAGAGCAAGGCTGAGGGCTTGTTTGCGGAATTTGCGCCGATGCTGGATTTCTTCGAGGAAACCATCGGCCCATATCCGTTTGCCGATGAAAAAATGGGCGTGGTGGAAACCCCCTATCTGGGCATGGAACACCAAACCATCAACGCGTATGGCAATGACTACAAAAAGTCGGAAACCGGCTACGACTGGCTGCTGCAACACGAATTCGCACACGAGTGGTTTGGCAATCAATTGACCAATGTGGATTGGGATGATTTCTGGTTGCACGAAGGCTTTGGCACCTACATGCAGCCGTTGTATTTGCAATGGCTGCGCGGTGACATGGAATACATGGCCGCATTGATGAAGATGCGGCAAGTACTCATGTTGCGCCATCCGGTGGTGGCCGGACACACGATGACGGAAAAAGATGTCTCCGACGCCAGCCGTGGGCCCGGCAATGATGTGTATTACAAAGGCGCATTGATGTTGCACACCTTGCGCGGATTGATTGGCGATGTCGATTTTTTGCGTGCCACGCGTGAACTGGTGTATGGCACCGACACCCCGCGCCCGGGTAATTTCAAGCCTCGGTATGCCGCAACCCGAGACTTTGTAGCCATCGTCAATCGCATTACTGGCAAGGACTATGGCTGGTTTTTCGATGTCTATTTGCGCTCGGTGAAATTGCCGGCGCTACAGGCCAGCCGCAGCGGCAACACGTTGCAATTGCGCTGGGTGACCGAAGGCGACAAGCCTTTCCCCATGCCGGTGCAAGTGCGCGTGGGGCAACGTGTGCTGGAGGTGCCGATGACGGGCGGGCAGGGGCAAGTGGCGATGACTGGCGATGAAAGCTACACGCTGGATCCGCACTCCAAAGTGCTGCGTGATCTGCCGTATATGGCGGACTATCAAAAAGACATGGCTGAGCGCGCCAAAGTGATGGCGCGCAAACCTTGATGCCCTGCGGCCGAATTAATTCGGCACAGCCGGCATGGCGGCTGACCACAGCTTGGCTTCGGCTTTGCCGCCCAGCATCTGCGCGCGCACCAGCGGAATCGGTGGGCCGCCAAAGCCCAGGAATGCGTCGTGGAATTGCTTCCATGCGGTGCGTCCACCTTTGTCGCGTGTCCAGTCGTCGCGCAGTTGCATGATCATCAGCTTGCCCAGTGTGTAATTGAGGTACGCCGGATCATAGGTGCCACGTGCCGCCTGTTGGCGGGCGTTGCCGGGGTCTTGCAGGCCTTTCTCGCGGAACATGGTTTCAGATTCGGCCATGCTCATGCCGCCGGTGTGCAGGCCAATCGCAGAGACAAAGCGCACATCGCGCAGCAGCGCCTCGCTGAGTTGGCCGATATGTGCTTCCGGGCTGGCATCCCCCAAGCCGGCATCGAACATCATCTCCTCGGTGTAGTGCGCCCAGCCTTCGGCGAAGGCATAGCCCACAAACAGTTGGCCAAACCTCCAGTCCGAACGGTTGGAATGCAGGAATTGCAGGAAGTGGCCGGGCCAGACTTCATGCGATGAGGTAAACAGCAATACATCCTTGCCGGGTACATAGGCGTCCTGTTCGGCCTTCGTCCATTTGGGATCGGGCGGTGCGATGTAATACACCGACGGCAAATTCTTTTCATACGGGCCGGGAATTTCGATATAGGCAAAATTCCAGCGATTGAACGGTGGTGCTTCTTCCACCTTGGCCTGCTCCGGGCCGGGGATGGTCACCAGATCCTTGTCGAGGATAAATTGCCGCAGCGTGGCCAGTTGTGCGCGCGCACCTTCCACTGCGCCGCCGCTGGGTTTGTCGGCGGCTTCTTTTGCCACGCATTGCTGCAAGGTCTTGCCTGCGGCGTACTGCTCGCAGGCGCTCTTCAGCGCCGCAAGATTACGTGCCAGATCGGCTTCGGCTGCGGCTTTGAGCTGATCCAGCGGGATGTCCACACGCTCGGTGGCATACAGCATTTTCGCGAATTTTTCGGCACCCAGTGCAAAGTTTTGCGTGGCTTGCGGGCGCTGCGCCTTCAGCCAGTCGGCCATGGCTTGGGTGGCTTTGATTGCAGCCGCGTTGCTGGCTGTCAGTCGCGTCTGCAAGGTGCTGTCTTTCACTTCGGCAAAGATCGATGGCACATCGCTGGCGAAGAAGCTGGCATAGCCGGCAAACGCATCCACACCCAGATCAATGTACGAGGCGGGCAGTGGCAATTTGAAATTGGCTTTGATCTGCTCGATCGCCTTGGGCAGCGCTTCCTGATAGCGGATGAAAGCGTCCATGCGCTGCGCCAGCGGCGCGTAGGGGCGCGTCAGATACATGCTCGGCGACAGGTCGCCGGTGTAGAACGAGGGGTTGTTGTACGCAAAGCCCGAGTCCTCCAGCCAGAACAGCGCGCCGTCGATCACCGCCAGCGCGTAGTCGCGATGAAAGCGGCCCTGCGCGTCCAATTGCGCATCGGTGAACGCGGCGAAGGCAGCGCGCTGCGCGTGCAGCCAATCGGCATTGGCCTTGAGCCCGGCGGGGCTGTAGTCGGGCAGCTTGCCGTCGTATTCGTGCTTGCCGGCGTTGGCGGCAAATACAGGGTTGCGCTGGAAGTAGCCATCAATGAAGGCATTGACCGCCGTTTCCAGCGCGGTGTTTTGCCGGGCACCGGTTGCGGTTGTGGCGGTTGCGTCGGGTGCGGCGGCATGCGGCTGGCAAGCGGCCAAAGCGGCAGTGATGCAGGCAGTCAGGGTCAAGGCGTGCAGCGTTTGCATCACAAGCTCCGAAAGGTTGGAAGGGCGGTAATTCTGGCAGTACACACGGCAGTACTTGCGGGCAGAACTCAACGCGCCAGTTGCGTACGCAACTGGCGCACGCGATCTACCAGTTGTTCGGGCGCATACGGGCAGGCGTTGGCGGCCCCCCACACCGGACGCGGCCAGGCGATATCGGTGTGGTAGCGCGCAATCACATGCACATGCAGCTGCGGCACCAAGTTGCCCAGGGCAGCCACGTTGAGTTTGTCGGGTTTGAAGAGGGCTTTGAGTGCGCGTGCAGCGGTGTCGATTTCAGCCGTCAGCTGGGTGCGCTGCGCAGGGCTGAGGTCGATGATTTCCACTGCATCGGCCACTTTGGGAATCAAGATCAACCATGGGTGGTTGGCGTCGTCCATCAAGCGCACTTCGCACAATGCCAATTCGATGACGGGTGTGCTGTCATCAGCCAGTTGCGGATGCAGATGCCAAGCGTTCATCGCAGATGCTCCGTGAAGAAGGCCAGTGTACGCCTCCACGCCAGCGCCGCAGCATCGGCGTGGTAGGGGGGGTCAGGGTCGCGGTTGAAGGCGTGGTCGGCATCCGCATAGACAAAGACCTGGGCCTGTGGCTGCTTCTGCCGGTGCAGGTCGATGGTGGCCGGCGGGATCGCCGCATCCAGCGTGCCGAAATGGAGCATCAAGGGCGCGCCCGCAGGTTCATCCAGAAACGGCGGATTGCGCGTGGCGTAATAGCTCACCGCCGGCAGGCCCAGCCGGGTGGCGGCCAGCAGCGCCACGGTGCCGCCCCAGGAAAAGCCCAGCACGCCGACCTTGTGTCCTTCGCGCGCCAGCAGCTGCGCGGCGGTGTCGGTGGCGTCCAGCCCGCAGTCCAGGCCAAGCTGGTTGACGATGCTTCGCCCGCGGTCAGCGCCGGCCTGATCGGTTGGCAGCACCAGGCCGGGTTCGATCAGGTCGAAATACGCCGGTGCCAGCGCAATAAACCCCGCCTGCGCCAGCCGCGCACAAACCTGCAGATAGTGCGGCAGCAAGCCGAAAATCTCGTGCGCCACCACCACCGCCCCACGTGGTGCGTGATCGGGCTTGGCCAGCCATGCCTGCACGGCACCGCAGGGGGTATAGAGGGTTTGCCAATCGCCCATGCGGTTCTCCAGTCATACGGACGGTGGCGAGACCGTCGGGTGAATCGCGTAGCGGCATTTGAGCCGCGGAGCGATCACCCGGCGGTAGGCGCCGCCGCGCAATAAAGTTGGGGGCCTCACGCCTTCGCCAGAGCATTCAGCCGCACCGCGTATAATTTCGCACCTTTTCCAGTAGTCGCGCCATGTCCTTGCAGCAGCCCAAAGTCGGTTTCGTCAGCCTCGGCTGCCCCAAAGCCTTGGTGGATTCCGAGCGCATCCTCACCCAGCTCAAGGTGGAAGGCTACGACTTGGTGCAAACCTATGACGATGCCGACGTGGTGGTGGTCAACACTTGCGGCTTCATCGACAGCGCGGTGGCCGAATCGCTGGACACCATCGGCGAGGCGCTGGCCGAAAACGGCAAGGTCATCGTGACAGGCTGCCTGGGCAAGCGTGCCGACCTCATCCGACAGGCGCATCCTGGCGTGCTCTCCATCAGTGGCCCGCAGGATTATCAAAGTGTGATGGAAGCGGTGCACACCGCGCTGCCACCCAAGCACGACCCGTTCCTGGACTTGCTGCCCGACTACGGATTGAAGCTGACCCCGCATCACTTTGCCTATCTGAAAATTTCCGAAGGCTGCAATCATCGATGCAGTTTTTGCATCATCCCGTCGATGCGCGGCGATCTGGTGTCGCGACCGGTGGATGAGGTGCTGCGCGAGGCGGAAAAGCTGGTGCGCGGCGGGGTCAAGGAATTGCTGGTGGTCTCGCAAGACACCAGCGCCTATGGCGTGGATGTGAAATACGCCCCCAAGCTGTGGCGCACGGGCATGTACGAAACCCGGATGAAGGCGCTGTGCGAAGGCTTGTCGGAGCTGGGCGTGTGGACGCGCCTGCATTACGTCTATCCGTACCCGCACGTGGACGACGTGATTCCGCTGATGGCCGATGGCAAACTCCTGCCGTATCTGGATATCCCGTTCCAGCACGCCAGCCCGCGCATTCTCAAACTCATGAAACGCCCCGGCGCGGTGGATAAAACGCTGGAGCGCATCCACAACTGGCGCAACATTTGCCCGGAGCTGACCCTCCGCAGCACCTTCATTGTCGGCTTCCCCGGCGAGACCGAACAGGAATTCGAAGACCTGCTGGACTTCCTTGACGAAGCCCAGCTCGACCGCGTCGGCGCGTTCGCCTATTCGCCGGTCACCGGCGCCAAAGCCAACGACCTGCCCAACCCCGTGCCCGAAGCCGTGAAGCAGGAGCGCCTTGCCCGCTTCATGCAACGGCAGGCTGACATTTCCGCCACCAAACTCGAAGCCAAAGTCGGCAGCGTGCAGACTTGCATCGTGGATGCCATCGATGGCGAACTGGCCATCGCCCGCAGCAAAGCCGACGCCCCGGAAATCGACGGCCTGGTGCAAATTCAAGATGGCCGCGAAGCCGGCCTGCGCCCCGGTGAATTTGTGCAAGTGCGGATCATGGGCAGCGACGAGCACGACCTGTATGGCGAGGTGGAGTACAACGCTTGAGCGCGGGTTTGGCTTGAACGAATTGTTAGGCTGCCGCGAGCTTGAGCTTGCCTACACCGTGCAGGTCAACGGACTGACGTGCAAGCCAAAGATCATGTGCGTCCTGCATGGCGAGCCAACTCTCGGGGGAGCGGCCGATCGCCTTGGCGAGGCGTAGTGCCATTTCAGGCGAAATACGGCCTGTGCCGTTTAGAACACGGCTAAGCGTTGATGCAGCAACACCGAGCTTCTCGGCCAGCACACGACCGCTAATCCCGTTAGGTTCAAGGTAGATGCCAGCGATGAACTCACCGGGGTGAGGGGGATTGTGCATAGTCATTAGTGGTAGTCCTCATAATCCAGCACGTAAGCGTTGCCGTCTTGGAACTCAAAGGTGATGCGCCAGTTGCCGTTGACGGTAATTGACCAGCGACCTCGCATTTCGCCTTTCAAGGGGTGAAGTCGAAATCCTGGGATATCCATGTCTTCAATGGCCTGAGCGGTGTCGAGAGCGGTCAACTGCAACCTGAGTCGTTTGGCATGATTAGCTTGAACGCCTGATGTGATTCCAGTCTCATACAGACGCCGCAAGCCTTTATGCCGAAAGGTCTTGATCATGTAGCCAACGTATCACGTTGCGCACCATGCAACAAGCGGCTCATCTATGACATGTCAGGCTGCCAGCCTTAAAGGCACGAAACGGGCAGCATGTATGAAGTCGTTGTCAGCTGTGAGCAGTGAAAGATCATGTTCGATGCAGAGCTGTGCAATGACTGCGTCAATCGTGCCGATCTGCACGCCGTTGCGTCTGCATGTGTTGCGGAGCATCGCAGCTTGGATATATGTGTCGCGGCTTGGGTTTAGGAGGGGGAGCACTTGCAGGCGTTCAATGAGGCGCGTCTGATCTTTGCAGCCATTGCAACCGGAATGAGCAACTGGCAACCGGGCGCAAGAGCCAAGCCGCGCCGCGAAGCTGCACCCCCCAAAACCGCCCACCCCCGCCCTGCGGCCGTCCGTCGGTCATTGCTGGCATCCCGGTTGTCCCCCCGTTAAGGTTGACTCGCCAAAAAGCGAGGACGCCCCGTTGTTACAACAGCCCTTACAAAGAAGCGCCAAGCCCGCCCGGGGGTTTACCTTGGTGGAGTTGATGGTGACCGTCGCAGTCATCGGAATCTTGGCCGCGATTGCTGCGCCTAGCATGAGTGGCATGATCGACAACAGCCGGGTCACTGGGCAAACCGAAGAGATGGTTAGCGCGCTGCAATTGGCTCGAGCAGAAGCCATTCGCCGTAACGCTCGGGTTACTGTTTGTGGCGGCACTGGCGGTGTTTGCAGCGGCAGCACCACATGGGCCAATTGGACGGTTTTCGGGCTGGACAACACACTTGCAACCCCGACCAACGATGTCATTCGTGATACCGCGGTCAGCGGCAGCATGGTAATTACCGGCCCGGCTGCTGGCATTGAGTACAAACCATCGGGCTTGATCGACACCCAACAAAAAGTTGAAGTCGGGATATCGGGCAATAAGCGGTGTCTTTTAGTCTTAGTAAGTGGCGTAGTCACTGTTACCAAAGGAGCTTGTGCATGAATCGGCCAGTATTCTCTGGGGCAACGTCACGCCAAATACGCGGCATTAGCCTGATCGAGGTGATGGTATCGTTATTGATATTGGCAGTCGGTTTATTGGGCATTGCTGCGATGCAGTCGCTAGCAATTCGGGGTGGGCAAGGTTCACTAGAAAGTACACAAGCTGTCATGGCATCAAACTCCATCATTGAATCCATGCGCGCCAATGCAGGAAACGTCAGTAGCTATATTTATGATGGCACTGGCTCTTGCGGTACTGTTCCGGCCGCAGGGGCTACCGTGGCAACAAATGACATCAATGCATGGGTGAGTAACTTAAAGGCCACCGTTGGCAGTGGAGTGGGCGATACCACAACATGCGGGAAAATCGAAGGCCTGGCAGGTGGAAATTACAGGATCACCGTGCAGTGGGATGACCGTCGCGCAGGCGGTGGTCAGACTCGGCAAATGAGCACGGAGGCGCGGATATGAGCCGCAATTACAAGCCAGCACTTGCAGGTTTTGGTCTGATTGAGCTCATGATCGCGATGGTCTTGGGCCTGCTGGTCTTGGGTGCTGCGATTGCCGTTTTTCAATCCAATCAGCGCACATTCAGTGCTAATGAAGGCCAAAACCGCATTCAAGAAGGTGCGCGCGCAGCGTATGAAATAATGTCGCGTGATATCCGCGCAGCGGGAGGTACGGCGTGTTCCAAAATGGCACGCCCTGATGAAGAACACAGTTACACGACGGACGAGACAGCATTGATGACAACGCCGATCACTGGGACTGCCAGTGAGTTTACGGTTCTCTCGGGGGATGACACGTCCTATCAAATCAATGCCGCGACCACGAGCACAGTCACCTTGACCCCACCCACCTTGCCATCGGGATGGAAACTTTCAGATGCGTTCAAAGGCAATGATAAATTAGTACTTTGTAACGCAACATTGATGTATGTGGTGACTATTGGCGCGAGTGGCGTGAATGACGCAACAAACACACTGACGTTCAGTCCCGCAACACCCGCTCCGATTTATGACCCGAATATTGCACCGGAAGCCACGGTTTCGGCGGCCAAATTCCGTAGTACACGTTGGTATTTAAATGCTGGTTCCCTTTATGTAGATCGCAATGGGACAGCACAGGCAGTTGTACCTGGCGTCACAGCCAT
>NZ_CALMPC010000049.1:0-2175 GCF_937872235.1 uncultured Thermomonas sp. | reverse complement strand
TGCTGCGCCGCTGCGCGCTGGCGGTACTCACCTCAGGCAGTGCGTCCGACGACCCGCGCGCGGCGGCAGAGCTGTACCCTGAATTCGATATCGAAGTGGGGCAACAGGATCGCGGTGTGCGCATTGAATTGAAGCATGCACCTGCGATGGCGTTTGTGGATGGGCAGATCATTGCCGGTGTCGCCGAGTTGCTGTTTGCGGTAGTGCGTGATTTGGCATTCACCGCGATCGACCTCAATGGCGATACCGAGTTGGAGACTTCGAACGGCATCACCGATGCGGTATTTCGCTTGCTGCGCAATGCGCGCGTGCTGCACCCGGCTGACCCGAACCTGGTGGTGTGTTGGGGCGGGCATTCGATCGGGCAGGATGAGTACAAATACACCAAGCAGGTGGGCTATGAATTGGGCCTGCGCGGCTTGGATATCTGCACCGGTTGCGGCCCGGGGGCGATGAAAGGGCCGATGAAAGGCGCCACCATTGCGCATGCCAAGCAACGTCGCCGGCGTACCCGCTATATCGGCATCACCGAGCCGGGGATCATCGCGGCCGAATCGCCCAACCCCATCGTCAATCATCTGGTGATCATGCCGGATATTGAGAAGCGGCTGGAGAGCTTCGTGCGCTTGGGCCACGGCATCATCGTGTTTCCCGGTGGCGTGGGGACTTGCGAGGAAATTCTGTACTTGCTGGGAATTTTGCTGCGTGAAGAGAATTCACACCTACGCTTTCCGTTCATTCTTACCGGCCCAACGGCCGCAGCGCCGTACTTCGAACAAATCGACAAATTCATCCGCCTGACCTTGGGGGATGAAGCCGCGAACTTGTACCAGATCATCGTGGCCGACCCTGCCAAGGTGGCGAAGACGATGGATATTGGCATCCTCAAGGTGAAGGAGCAGCGTATCGCGCAGCGTGATTCATTCTTCTTCAATTGGGCGTTGCATGTGCCGTTGGATTTGCAACAACCCTTCGTGCCCACCCACGAGCTGATGGCGGGGCTGGACCTGCACCACGGCCGCAAACCGCACGAATTGGCGGCCGACCTGCGCCGTGCGTTCTCCGGCATCGTCGCCGGCAACGTGAAGGAAGACGGCATGCGCCGGATCGAGGCGCATGGCCCATTCGAGATCCATGGCGATCCAGACATCATGCAGGCGCTGGATGCGCTGTTGCGCGCATTCGTGCAGCAGCGACGCATGAAGATTTCGGGTGACTACAAGCCCTGTTACAAGGTGGTGGGGTAACCGGTTGATTCAACCGGATTGCATCTCGATGCAATCCACTGGGCAGGCCGGGATGCACAGCGCGCATCCCGTGCACAGGTCATCCAGTACGGTGTGCATGAATTTGGCGCCGCCCACAATCGCATCCACCGGACAGGCTTGGATGCATTTGGTGCAGCCGATGCAGTCGGCCTCGATGATGAGCGCCAATTCGCCGGGCCTGTGTTCGCCGCGACTACGGTCGTAGGGCTTGGCATCCACACCCAGGAGTTTTGCGAGTGCGCGTGCACCGGCATCGCCGCCCGGCGGGCAGTGGTCGATGTCCGCTTCGCCACGTGCCATCGCCTGTGCATACGGGCGGCAACCCTCAAAGCCGCACTGTCCGCACTGGGTTTGCGGTAGCAGGCGGTCGAGACGTTCGATCAGGCTGGCGGCGTTGGGCGAGGTCATAAGCGTGAAGATAGCAAGTGCCGTGGTGGCGTATCTGCTGCCGCGAAGTCAAGGAGGAGATGCCGGCATAGTGCCGGCATCGGGGGACATGAGCGGAAGTAGATACGCCACCACGGCGCGTGAGGTGCGCAATATCAGCGCACCGGCATACCCGGTTGTGCGCCGGTATCGGCATCCAGCAATGCCAATGCACCGCCATCAAACCCGGCCGACAAAATCATCCCCTCGCTGATGCCAAAGCGCATTTTGCGTGGGGCTAAGTTGGCGATGAACACCACGCTGCGGCCGATGAGTTTTTCCGGCTCGCCATAACTGGTGCGAATGCCCGAGAAAATCTGCCGCTGGCCGAGTGTGCCGGCATCCAATACAAAGCGCAGCAACTTGTCCGAGCCATCCACGAAGCCGCATTCCAGCACTTTGCCAATACGCAAATCGAGCTTGGCGAAGTCGTCGATACCGATGCAGGCAGTCGTATCCGTGGGTACAGCGGTCTTGGCAG
>NZ_CALMPC010000048.1:0-9794 GCF_937872235.1 uncultured Thermomonas sp. | reverse complement strand
TTGGTGGACGGCGCACCGCCCGGGGTTTTCACCAGCGCCGGCAATTTCAATTCATCGAATAGCAATGCGCCCAGTTGCTTGGGCGAATCCAGATTGAAGCTGCGCCCGGCCAGTTCGGTGGCGCGTTGCTGCGCGGCCAGCATGCGCCGCGACAATTCCGCCGACTGCGTGCGCAAGACCTCGGTGTCGATCAGCACACCGTTGGCTTCCACCCGCGCCAGCACCGGCACCAACGGCATTTCGATCTGCCGATACACCGTCTGCAGGGCCGGTTCGGCGGCCAGCTTTGCGCCCAGCACGCGATGCAGGCGCAGGGTGATATCGGCATCTTCCGCCGCGTAGCGGGTGGCATCGTCCACACTCACCTGCGCGAACGGGATTTTCTTCGCACCTTTGCCGGTCACCGCGTCGTATTTGATCGTGGTGTAGCCCAGATGCCGCAGCGCCAGCGAATCCATGTCGTGGCGTGCAGCGCCGGCTTCCAGCACGAAACTTTCCAGCATCGTGTCATCGGCATAGCCCTGCAGCGCCACGCCGTGCCGCGCCAGCACATGCAGGTCGTATTTGCCATGCTGGCCAATCTTGTGTTTGTCCGGGTCGCTCAACAGCGGGCGCAGCGTCTGCAACACCACTTCGCGTGGCAACTGCGCCGGCGCGCCGGGAAAGTCGTGTGCCAGTGGGATGTAGCAGGCCTTGCCCGGTGTCACGCTCAGGCTGATGCCAACCAGGTTGGCTTGCAGTGGATCAAGCGAATCGGTTTCGGTGTCGATGGCGAAGGCATCGGCGGCGTGCAATTGCGCCACCCATGCATCCAACTGCGCAGGCGTCAGCACGCACGCGTATTCGCCTGCTGCCGACAGCCCCGGGTCGATTGGAGTGGCGGTGGTTGGCAGTGGTGCCACAAATCCACGCCCACTGGTGCTGGGCAGTTTGGCCGGTGCCGCAATAGAAGATGCCGCATCACCATCCAATTCTTTGAGTGCTTGATTGAAGCCGTAACGCGCATACAGGCCGCGCAATGCCTCCACATCGCGTGCACGCAAGGCCAATTCCGCCGGCCCCTGTTCCAGCACCACGTCGGTCTTGATGGTGGTCAAGTCACGATTGAGCGGCAGCCGTGGCAAGGCTTCACGCAAGCTCTCGCCGATCTTGCCGCCAATCTTGTCAGCATTGGCGATCACGCCGTCCAGCGTGTGGTATTCGGCCAGCCATTTGGCCGCTGTTTTCGGCCCGCATTTGGGCACGCCGGGAATGTTGTCCACGGCATCGCCCATCAGCGCCAAGTAGTCGATGATTTGCTCGGCGCGCACGCCAAACTTGGCCAGCACCGCCGCATCCGAATCCAGCCTGCTACCACTCATGGTATTGACCAACACCACGCCGGGGCGCACCAACTGCGCCATGTCCTTGTCGCTGGTGGACACCACCACCGCCATGCCCTGCGCCGCGCCCAGCACTGCCAGCGTGCCGATCACGTCATCGGCCTCGACCCCGGGGACACGCAATATCGGGATGCCCAACGCGGCCACGATCTCCATCATCGGTGCGACTTGTGCACGCAGCTCGTCCGGCATCGGCGGGCGTTGCGCCTTGTATGCCGGAAACAGCGCATCGCGAAACGTGGGGCCGCTGGCATCCAATACAAAGGCCATGTGCTCGGGCGCTTCCTTCAAATGCCCGCGCAGCATGTTGACCACCCCAAACAGCGCACCCGTGGGCTCGCCGGCAGCATTGCTCAGTGGCGGCAGCGCGTGGAAGGCGCGGTAGAGATAGGACGAACCGTCGATCAATACAAGTTTTGTCATGCCACGATTCTACCCGCGGCAGTCCGCGTGGTTGCGCTGGCACAATGTCCGCACTGCCCACGGACGCTGCCCATGCTGCGCTGGTTTGAATCCCGTCTTGACCCGTTCCCGGACGCGCCCCCCACGCAGCCGCCGGCTACGCTGTATGCGTTCTGCCGCCACTTCACGCGCGGCGCGGAAACTTGGCTGCTGTTGATGGCGGCCACTTCAGCGGCATTCGCACTGGGCGAAGTGGCGCTGTATGCGTACGTGGGCAAATTGGTGGATCGCATGTCAGCGCTGGGTGTGGCGCGCTTTTGGGGCGAAGAAGGCGCGCGCCTATGGTGGATGGCGGCATTGGTGCTGTTGGTGCTGCCGCTGCTGGTGCTGCTCAATTCCACCGTGCAGCACCAAACCCTGCTGGGCAATTTTCCGATGCGCATCCGCTGGAATGTGCACCGCTATTTGCTGCGCCAGTCGATGGGCTATTTCCAGGACGAATTTGCCGGCCGGATTGCCACCAAATTGATGCAGACCTCGCTGGCGGTGCGCGAGACCGTGGTGAAGTTGTTCGACATCGGCAACTATGTTGTGGTGTACGTGGGCGGCACCTTGCTGGTGGCGGCCAGCGCGGACTGGCGCTTGATGCTGCCGTTCCTTGGCTGGCTGTGTTGCTATGCCCTGTTGATGCGCTGGTTTGTGCCGCGCATGGGCGCGGTGTCGCAGCGCCAAGCCGATGCGCGCTCGCAAATGACCGGACGCATCGTGGACAGCTATACCAATATCGCCACGGTCAAATTGTTCTCGCATTCGCAACGCGAGCAAGCCTATGCACGCGAGGCAATGGCCGGGTTTTTGACCCCGGTGTATCAGCAGATGCGCTTGGCCACCCGCGCCTACAGCGTGCTGTATGCGCTGAACATGGCGCTGCTGTTCGCCGTGGGCGCAACCGGCATCGGCTTGTGGTTGCACGCGCAAGTCAGCACCGGCGCATTGGCGGTGGCACTGGCCTTGGCGCTGCGCTTTTTGGGGATGTCGCATTGGATCATGTGGGAACTGTCGGCATTGTTCGAAAACATCGGCACCGTGCACGATGGCATCAGCTCGATTGCCTTGCCGCCCACGGTGGACGATGCGCCCAGCGCGCCGCTGCTGCCGAAGGTGCGCGGTGATATTCGGTTCGAAAATGTCACCTTCCATTACGGCAAGGGCAGTGGCGTGATCGAGCAGTTGCAACTGCACATCGCGCCCGGTGAAAAAATCGGCGTGGTGGGGCGCAGTGGTGCGGGCAAATCCACCCTCGTCAATCTGTTGCTGCGCTTTCACGACGTGGAAGCCGGCCGTATCACCATCGATGACATTGATGTGGCGTCGGTGCAGCAAGACTCGCTGCGTGCGCAGATTGGCGTGGTCACCCAGGACACCTCGCTGCTGCATCGCAGCGTCGGCGAAAACATTTTGTACGGCCGCCCCGATGCCAGCCACGAAGAAATGCTGGACGCCGCACGCCAGGCCAACGCCGATGGCTTCATCGAACACTTGGCCGATAGCAAAGGCCGGCGCGGATTTGATGCGCAAGTGGGCGAGCGCGGGGTGAAGCTCTCCGGTGGCCAGCGCCAGCGTATCGCCATTGCCCGCGTGCTGCTGAAAAACGCACCGATCCTGGTGCTGGACGAAGCCACCTCGGCACTGGATTCGGAAGTGGAGGCGGTGATCCAGGAAAATCTGTACCGCCTGATGCAAGGCAAAACCGTGATTGCGATTGCACACCGGCTCTCCACCATTGCCGCGATGGACCGGCTGATCGTGATGGATCAAGGCCGCATCGTCGAAACCGGCAGCCACGAGCAACTGCTCGCCAGCGGCGGCCTGTACGCGCAGCTGTGGCAACGCCAATCGGGTGGGTTTTTGGAGCTGGATGCCGGCTAGCTTGCCTTCGTTAACGAAACACTGACCTACCCCCACTCAGCGAAGCCACCGGTGCCGGAGTGGCCCCACCATGCTGCTGCAAGCCGTGCCGCTGCAGGAACACGGCCCTGTGCGATGCGGATGAATTTCGGTTGGGTGTGGGCCAATAGGTAGGATAATCATCAAGGTGTTGTTTCCTTGAGTGAATGACATGGGGTGAAGCGGTTTAAGTCGAGCTTTGGGGCATTTGAGTAATCACGTGCGTAAGTTGCCTGTGCCCACTCATCAGCACTCGCGATTTCATCATCAGTGAGAAGGTCCAGTTTTTCGAATGTAGTCAAGCTCTTTTGAAGAGATACGCTTTGCTCAGGTAAAGCTCTGAGCGAAGCAAGTCGTGCAGCGCGAAATGTTAAGTACGGGTTCGGTAATGGCAGATTATCCCGTGCGGAAGGGTGTAGTGACGGCGATTCGATGTATTTGTAAATTGCATTTTCTGCAACATAAGGGTCAGCGCGTTCAAGTGCGCTTTGTGTGAAGACGGCTGAATGTTCAATGTATCGACTTTCCAGGTATTGGGTATACCTTCCAGACAGCATCACCTTGGGTGATGGAATTGCTGCACCGGTAATAATGAAACAGCTTTGAGCGTCTGCATCCCCAAGTAATGCGGCATTCAATAAAGATGACATGTAGACTCTGGCAACGGACTCTTCGTCCGATCCAGAGCAAAAAGTTTTCGTTTGCGCCAGTACGGAGGATGCTCTTTGCAAGTTCGGATATATCCTGCCACTGGCCGGAGTGGCTGCTTGTGGCACGCTATTCAGGTGGTCATTGCCTTGGGCGGCTGCAATTTCATGCAGCGCAACAAAGTATTGCAAGCAATTTCCAGATTCCTTGAAAATTTCGATAGTTGACTTCAAATCGCTGGCGTTACCTCGTGCGGCCAGTCGGCGCGCCCATTCGCTGGAGTCTGTGCTTGGTAAGGAGTGAGCTGGGTTGATAGATTTTGGGGGTTTTTGGTGCGTTTCATTTGCCGGTGTCGGCTGGTTTGCTTTGTGAGGAAATCCTACTTCCCGAATAAATAATGTCGAAAGAGACACGAAAGCAAGCCCGGAGATGATGTAAATCCTTAAACTTTTCATGCTTATGGCCGAATTTGTGTTGAGATGGTGGCTTCCATCTTTTTAGCGGTAAATTTCGCTGCAAATAAATCCGTAGGTATTGAGCGTGCAATTTCTAATTACCTGCATTTCCGCTCTTTGTCTTCTCTGTATTTTTGGAGAGTGTATATTCCATACCAGTCTGCCATCGCTTCGGTTGCATTGGCGACCACTAAATGTGCGGCTTCATGGCCAGAGGCAAATACTGACATTTCAGTAGCTGATAGATTTTCGTCGATTTTGTTGCTGCCAGTGTAATGTTCGCCAATTTTTGTGAGCACCCCTGATTTGAATGCTGCATTATAGAGTCTTCCGTATGCGTAGCCATAACCTGACACTCCGCCTACTGGTTTCCAATTTGGGCCGGGCGATTGGTTGTTGTCCGAGAATTTATAACCGTATTGCGGGGCGCCGTTGATGAATTCCTTAAATGCCCAAGTCTCGACTCTTTTCAGAGTCTTTGTCAGCGGCAGTTTTGAATCTGGGTGGAGATAATTTTTCAGTACGCACTTGAGATCAGGAGAGATATCCAAATCCTGACGGACTTCATTGGGGTCATCCGGTGCTGGTAAACCGCCACCAAGGCCACCACCCCCACCGCCTCCCTCACCCGCGCCCCCGGGCCCACCACCTCCACCTCCAGACTCACCAGGACTTGAGAAAGGGCTGTAGTAGCACGCACCCCCTGTAACAACCCATCCAGAACCATCGTAGTAGCCAGTACTTTCCTCGCACCACCAGCCATCGCCAGCATATTGCAAGGCGACTGTCTGTGGCGACAAGACAAGCCCGCCCGTGAGGAATATAGCAGTTGCAATTATTCTCGCTTTGATCACGCGCAGTATCCCCTTTCTATATCAATAAAATTTTTCTGCCACGAAACCTAAATTCCCGCCCGCATGGAAATTACGGAAAAATCAAAATTACTCCCCAAGCAAGTGATCTCCCTTTTCCCAGCATACGTGAAAAGTTGCCCGAAAGGCATGCCCACTCCGCGAAGGTGAGGGGAGAAAATGGGCGCTCTTGTCGCATACTTACCCCACCCACACTTCAGGCCACCGCCATGCGCAACGCACTTCCCATTATTTTGGCCATGACGCTTGCCGCTTGCGCCACCGCTGCCCCCGAAGACATGCTGGCCAAGGACGCCACCCCGGCCACACACACCGAAGCCAATGGCGATGTCATCACCGAATATCGCAGCGACAACCGCCTGACCATGGTCAAGGTTGTGCCCGCACGCGGCGCCACCTATTACATCTACGACCGCAACGGCGATGGCGTGATTGACGAACGCGACAGCAAGGGCGGCCCGATGACCTATTACAAGCTGTTTAGCTGGTAAGCAAAGCCCCACTGGTACTGTCGGCCTTCTTCTCCCCAAGCACACCGATATGCATCAAGGCTGTTTATGCAGTCAGCATTCTGCTCCGTGGGTACAGCAACTGAGTTGGATCATCACGCCGGACTCAAATTCGCGTAGGCCAGCACCAGCCATTTGCTGCCGACGTCCTCGAAATTGACTTGCACGCGGGCGTGCGCACCGTTGCCTTCGACGTCGGTCACGAAGCCGGTGCCGAACTTGGGGTGGCGCACGTTCGCGCCCAGCCGGATCGGCGGGGCTTCCAGGGCGGCGTGGCCGTAGTTGCGTGCAGGGATGTGTGCTGCGCCGCGTACAAACTGCTGCGGCTTGGGTTTGGGGCGGATCTCGCGCAGCAGCGCTTGCGGAATTTCGCGCAGGAAGCACGAGGGTGCGTTGAGCACATCGCTGCCGTAGATGCGCCGTGATTCGGCGTGACACAACACCAATTGCTGGCGGGCACGGGTGATGCCGACATAGGCCAGCCGGCGCTCTTCGGCCATGCGGCCGGGTTCTTCCTTGCTGCGTGCATTCGGAAACAAACCGTCTTCCAACCCGACCAGAAACACCAGCGGGAACTCCAAGCCCTTGGCGCTATGCAGGGTCATCAGCTGCACGCTGTCTTCGTCGGCCTGCGCTTGGCCTTCGCCGGCCTCCAGTGCGGCATAGCTGAGGAAGGCGACCAGCTCCGGCATGGCGGCCGCATCGTCTTCATCACTGCGGATAAACCGGCTGGCCACACTGATCAGTTCGTCGAGGTTGTCGGTGCGTGAATCCAACTGTCCTTGCGATTCTTTTTCGTAATGCGCACGCAGACCGGAACGCAACAGTGCATGGTCGATTTTTTCTGCCAGCGGCAGTTCGGTGGTTGCCTGCCCCAGCCCGTCGATCAACTGCGCGAACGCGGCCAGCGCATTGCGTGCGCGGGCGCTGAGGGCGGACATCCGGCACAGGCGTTGCGCGGCCTGCCATAGCGATTGCCCATACTCTCGCGCGGTGCGGCGCACTTCATCCAGAGTGCGCTCGCCAATGCCGCGTGGTGGCGTGTTCACGGCGCGCTCGAATGCCGCGTCGTCATCGCGGTTGGCCTGCAAACGCAGATACGCCAGTGCGTCCTTGATTTCGGCGCGCTCGAAAAAGCGCATGCCGCCATACACGCGATACGGCATTTGCCGCTTCAACAATTCTTCTTCAAAGGCACGCGACTGCGCGTTGCTGCGATACAAGATCGCCGCATCGCTACGGCTGCCACCCTCGCGCACCCATTGGTGGATGCGATCGACCACATAAGCGGCCTCGTCCATCTCGGTGTAGGCCGCATACAGGTCGATGCGCTCACCTTCGCCGGCATCGGTCCACAGCTTCTTGCCCAGCCGGTCGCTGTTATGCGCGATCACCGCATTGGCGGCATCCAGGATGGTGCTGGTGGAACGGTAATTTTGTTCAAGGCGAATGGTGTGCGCACCTGGAAAATCACCCAAGAACCGCTGCACGTTCTCCACCTTCGCACCGCGCCAACCATAGATGGCCTGGTCGTCATCACCCACCACAAAGACGTGCCCGGAGCTGCCTGCCAACAACCGGATAAATCCGTACTGGATGGCATTGGTGTCTTGAAACTCGTCCACCAGAATCTGCCCGAAACGATGCCGGTAATGCGCCAGCAACGCCGGGGTATCGCGCAGCAATTCATGCGCACGCAGCAGCAGTTCGGCAAAGTCCACCAAGCCTGCGCGCTGGCAGCGCTCTTCATAGGCGGTGTACACACGCAACTGCACATCCCCCCATGGGTCATGCGGGGTGGGCTGGATATGCTGCGGGCGGCGACCTTCGTCCTTTTGCGCGTTGATCCACCAGGTCAGCTGGCGCGGCGGAAATTGGCCATCGTCCAATTCCAATTGCTGCACCACGCGCTTGACCAGCCGCAGCTGGTCGTCGCTGTCCAACACCTGAAACCCTTCCGGCAACTTCGCCTCCTGCCAGTGCAGGCGCAGCAGGCGATGGGCCAGGCCGTGGAAGGTGCCGATCCACGCGCCGCGCGGCTCGCCACCCAGTTGCGCGGCAATGCGTCCGCGCATCTCGCCGGCGGCTTTGTTGGTGAAGGTGACCGCCAGGATGCCGTGCAGCGGCACCCCGAACACCTCATGCAGCCATGCGATGCGATGGGTCAACACACGGGTTTTGCCGGAACCGGCCCCGGCCAACACCAAATAGTGGCCGGGTGCGGCAGAAACGGCTTCGCGTTGGGCCGGGTTCAGCCCATCAAGCAAGTGGGAAACATCCATCCGCCGGATTTTACCGGGATGGGCGGCCTCAATGGCCCGCGTGTTCGCGCTTGCTGGCGTTGCCGGTCATCAACTTGTCGGTCCATGCGATGCCGATGGCCGACAGGATGAATACGATATGGATGATGGTCTGCCACATCACACCCTGTGCGGTGGCTTTGGTACAGAGCGCTTTGGCCGCCAGCAGGTCAACGGTGCACAGCGGCAAACCCAACTGGCCGGCTTCGATGAAGGACTTGAGCAGGTGGATCGAGGAAATGCCGATGATCGCCATCGCCAATTTGACCTTCAACACGCTGGCATTGACGTGTGACAGCCATTCCGGCTGGTCGGGATGGCCTTCCAGATTGAGCCTTGAGACGAAGGTTTCGTAGCCACCGACGATCACCATCACCAGCAGGTTGGAGATCATCACCACGTCGATCAGGCCCAGCACGATCAGCATGATGCCCTGCTCGTTCAGGCTGGCGGCATCGTGGATCAGGTGCCAGAGTTCCTTGACGAACAGGAACACATACACGCCTTGGGCCACGATCAAGCCCAGATACAGCGGCAACTGCAGCCAGCGCGAGGAAAATATCAGCGCGGACATCGGCGACAGGCGGGAAGTGGATTCAGGCAACATCGGCAACCGTTCGGATCGAGGATGCTGCATTGCAACGTGCAAGCAGGGGTGACGTCAACCCACCTTCGCAATCGTTTGCAATGCCGCAACGCTGTACATGCCGGATAGGCACTGGTGTACTGCCGCTGGGGAAACGCCTACCGGCCCGATGGATCCCCGGCCACAGGCACTCAAATCGCAGCGGGGCACCATGAGTCATCAACCAACCCGATGGGCGCAGTTCGGCGTCCTGATCACCGTGTTCTTTTTCTGGGGCTTTGTTGCCGCCAGCAATGACATCCTGATCCCTGTCTTCAAAAAAGCGTTCAACCTCAGTCAGTCGCAAAGCCAGCTGGTGGCCGTGGCGTTTTACGTCGCCTATACCGTGGGCTCGTTGATTTATTTCGGCATTTCCAAATGGGTTGGGCAGGACCTGCTGAACAAGATCGGTTACAAGAACGGCATTTGCGTGGGGCTATTGATCTCGGCGTTGGGCACCTTGCTGTTTTATCCGGCAGCCAATAACAGTTCATTCCCGCTGATGCTGTCGGGCTTGTTTATCGTCGGGCTTGGATTTGCGCTGCAACAGATCGCGGCCAATCCCCTGGCCATCGTGATGGGCAACCCGGCCACCGGTGCACAGCGGTTGACCATGGCGGGCGGGGTCAATAATTTTGGTACCACGATTGGCCC
>NZ_CALMPC010000047.1:0-19549 GCF_937872235.1 uncultured Thermomonas sp. | reverse complement strand
GGCGCGCTCGCCGGTGGCCGCTTGTTGCACTTGGCCGATGACGCCCACCGGGATCGTCCGCGCCTGCTGGCCTATGACGCCTATGGACGCAGGCAGGATCGGGTCGAATTCCATCCGGCCTATCACCAGGTCATGGGCGCCGCGATCGAACACGGGGTCGCGGGATTGTCGTGGGCGCAGCCTGGCCCAGGCGCGCACGTTGCGCGTGCGGCGCTCAGTTTTTTGCACTATCAGGCCGAGCCCGGCAGCAGTTGCCCGCTGACCATGACCCACGCGGCGGTGCCGGTGTTGCAACGCGAACCGGCGCTGCGTGAATGGGCGGGCAAGGCCGCTGCGCCGCATTACGACGCCCGCTTTGTGCCGATGGAACACAAGCAAGGCCTCACCCTTGGCATGGGCATGACCGAAAAACAGGGTGGCAGCGATGTGCGCAGCAACAGCACGCGCGCCACGCCATTGGCAGCGCAGGGCGAATACACGCTGGTCGGGCACAAATGGTTTTTCTCGGGGCCGATGTCGGACGGATTTCTTGTGCTTGCACAAGCACAAGAGGGGCTGACGTGCTTTCTGCTGCCGCGCTGGCGACCCGATGCCAGCGTCAACGCATTGCGCTTGTTGCGCTTGAAAGACAAGCAAGGCGACTGGTCGAACGCATCCAGCGAAGTCGAATTCGAAAACGCATGGGCCTTCCGCATCGGTGACGAAGGCCGCGGTGTCGCCACCATTCTGCAAATGGTGATGTTCACCCGCCTCGATTGCATGCTGGGTTCGGCCGGTTTGATCCGCATGGCGCTGCGTCGCGTGCTGCACCACGTTGGCCATCGCAGCGCGTTTGGCAAGCGGCTGATCGAACACCCGCTGATGCGCAATGTCGTGGCCGACCTGGTGCTGGAATCCGAAGCCGCCACCGCCTTGGCAGTGCGCGTGGCCGGTGCGGTGGATCGCGCCGCGCATGATCCGCACGAAGCCGCACTGGCGCGGGTGGCCACTGCCATCGGCAAATTCTGGGTGTGCAAACGCGCATCACTGGTCGCTGCCGAAGCGCAAGAATGTTTCGGTGGAATCGGCTATATCGAAGAATCGCAGATGCCGCGGCTGTTCCGTCAATCGCCACTCAACGCGATTTGGGAGGGCTGCAGCAATATCCAATGCCTCGACGTGCTGCGCGCGCTATCGCGTGAACCGGACACTGTGGCTGCACTGCGCACCGAGTTGGAACAGGCCAAAGGGCTTGATGCACATTTTGATGCCGCATTTGAAACCGGCATGGCGCTGCTGGCAGGCGAGGTGGAGCAAACCGATGCCCGCCGCTTGGTCGAACGCCTTGCACTGCTGCTGCAAGGCGCAACCCTGCTGCGTGCCCACAACCCGCTGGCCTCCGACTGGTGCGCCAGCCGCTTGGGCGGTGCGCATGCGTCCACATTCGGCACCTTGGCATCGACAACCAGCATTGATGCGGCACTGGCGCGGGTGGGGGGGTGATTCATCCTCTTACCCCGCATCGTTCCCGTATCCAACCAACGCGGTGCCAAGACAGCGCTTCTTGCAACAGGTGCGGGGCCACTTCGTCGCACCTATCCCGGCTTCGTCGCAAACCACTTGCCGCGCCGGGCGCACGCTTGCATCGTGCAAACCGCTGCAGGTGCAGCGTTCTACAGGCGCAATGACTGTGATGAAAACTTTTGTCCTGCTGCTGCTGTGGTGCCTGCTATGGGTGCTGTGCTGGCCGCTGGCCCTGCTTGCGCTGGTGCTGTGGCCGCTGCTGTGGCTGCTGGCATTGCCGTTTCGGTTGGTGGGCATCACCTTCCATGCGCTGTTCGCATTTCTGCGGGCGCTGCTGATGTTGCCGGCGCGGCTGCTGGGTGGGGCGAGGCGCGCCACTGTAATAGCTTGATTTTAACGTCGTACAACTAACAGAACTGGCTAGTGATTCATGAAGCTGCTTTGTTGTCAATATTGACGAATATTCGAGGGGGGGGTAGTTTTCCGCCTTCTTTTTGGGGCTAGTCAATGATTATTTCGAAAATAAGGGTTGTAATTTTAGTAATGCTGTTGGTCGGTTGCGTTGGATCAGCTTATGCGGATGGGCCAAAAAACCTCAATTCAGTAGTTGTGCATGGAACTACGATAGATGGTTGGAAAGTAATATGCTCAGGCTCGGCTTGCGGCAATATTGTTTTCGGAAACACGATGCGGTACAACACCAACCAGCCTGAAATGGGAGAAGCTGGCGGAGGCGTATCACTTAGTATCGACAAAGAACAATTCTGTGCGGAGTTGGCCAAAGATAAGCCTTCCGATTGTAATTTGGCTGTGCCACCCGCATCTCCTGGTATCGTAATATTTCGGCAACCCGCCTGGCAGCCTAATGGTTGTGGTCTTGGTGGATGGAAGGATGCCCTACTAAGTGCGGTTGCTGGTTTTGCAGGAGGGCACAACTATTCCGGGGAACTGGATGCGCCGCGCGATGGGATCAGTTTTCTCTCCGCTTGCAATGAGCATGATCGGTGCTATGCGGCAGCTGAGGGGAAAGCAGGTTGTGACGCGGCATTTCAACTCAATATGTATGCCCAATGTGGGGGTGATGCACTTTGTGATGGCTGGGCTGATGTGTATGCCGGTATTGTTAAGGTTTCGAGTGCTGCGGAAAAAACATACAATAGCTCGGTCGAGGATCGAAACTGTGCTTTATTTGCAAAAGACATGCGCAGTAATGGATGCAGGGCGTAAATGATGAAGACTTTATTGTCTCCACTGGCGCTGTGCGCATTATTGATGGTTGGTTGTCAAGGGAGGGCGGAGGGAGTTGTCAAGCCAATCAAGCAGACTTCTGCTCAATACGATGCGACCGTTGCACATTCAAACATGGAGGGGCGCAAGTCCCCTCATGCTCTTGATGCAAGCTATGCCAATGATCCGCGCTTCAAGGCGGAGACTTGGGATGCTTTGTTGGCCGCATTGACACCGGATGAGCGGGCTTACCTTGATCGCCTGAATGCCGAGTATTTCGGTATTTTG
Source organism: uncultured Thermomonas sp. (assembly GCF_937872235.1). Lineage (NCBI taxonomy): Bacteria > Pseudomonadati > Pseudomonadota > Gammaproteobacteria > Lysobacterales > Lysobacteraceae > Thermomonas > uncultured Thermomonas sp. Next base: position 16,531 of record NZ_CALMPC010000047.1, on the reverse strand, counting down.
GCGTACAACGATGCAGCAGAGCTAAATATGATGCGTCAATTAGGGATGCCGTTGCCCCAGGATTTTCTGGCGGCAGCCAAGCTGAATGACTCGGAATTGAAGGCAATGGCCGATGCAGGTGACCCCATGGCCAAGCTGCTGTACCCCAACCGTCAGCTTGATAAAGCCATCTTGGCCATCAATGGATTAGATGAAAGTAAACTGCGCAATGGTGATGATCCGCGCGCAGCGATTGCGCTGCCAGTTTATGTCGAGATTTCTGCGGTAATACGAGGCAGTAATAATCCTTTTGCGATATATATGAATGGCAGGATGCAGTACTCCTTGAGCACGGATCACTCGCCAGAATATTTGGCGGGTGCCATTTTTGCGGCATCCGCGAAGGGTGACCGCCGTGCTACCCGCATTTTCAATGACTTTGCGCAGGCGCATCCCGGCATGAATAATACTACGATCATGCAAATTTTCAGTGGTTACGTCACCGATTACCGTAAAAATTAGTATTTGTTGAATTTTCAAGATACATAGGGGGCTTCGAATGAGGCCCCCTTTTGTTTCCCGCGTTATCATGCACGCCCCGCCACGCCGTTTGCACCGCCATGACCGATGACATCCGCAACCAGATCAGCCGCCAACAGGCCGAAGCGGCGGTGCGCACGCTGCTGCAATGGGCCGGCGATGACCCCAGCCGTGAAGGATTGCTAGATACGCCCAAGCGGGTGGTCAAAGCGTATGAGGACTGGTTTGGCGGCTATACGCTGGATGCCGATGCCTACATGGCGCGCACCTTCGAGGAGGTGGGCGGCTACGACGAAATGGTGGTGCTGCGCGATATCGAGTACGAAAGCCATTGCGAGCACCACATGGCGCCGATCATCGGCAAGGTGCATGTGGGCTATCTGCCGGCGGGCAAGGTGGTGGGCATCAGCAAGCTGGCGCGGGTGGTCGAGGCCTATGCCAAGCGCTTTCAGGTGCAGGAAAAAATGACCGCACAAATTGCCGACTGCATCCAGCGCGCGCTGCAACCACGCGGGGTGGGTGTGGTGGTGGTGGGTGCGCACGAGTGCATGACCACCCGCGGCGTGCACAAGCGTGGGGTGAGTATGGTGACCAGCAAGATGCTGGGCAGCTTCCGCGAGGATGCGCGCACCCGCAGCGAGTTCTTGAAGCTGATCGAAATGCCCGGTGGGCGTTGATGGGGTTGCAGCTCTGATTTATCCGGGTAATAATAGACTCCGAATTCAGGAGTCTGCCCCGTGCTCAATCCATCCCTGCGCTGTACCGCATTTTCCGGCTCCAACCGCATCGCCACCGGCGAGCTGCGGCATGTGGCCTTGAAGGCCAAACAGGCATTCGACTTGCACCCGCAACGACCGGTGCTGATTTTTGAAGATGCCAGCGGCGGGCAACTGGATCTGCCATTGGAACTGCCCGCCGCTGATCTGTTGCGGTTGGTCGCACAGCCGTTGCTGCGCCAGGCCGAACCCCCCGCGTCGCCGCGCAAACCGGGCCGGCCCAAACTGGGCGTGGTGGCGCGCGAAGTGACCTTGTTGCCGCGCCATTGGGATTGGCTGGCCGCACAACCGGGTGGTGCGTCGGTAGCTCTGCGCAAACTGGTGGAAGCGGCGCGCAAGGTGTTGTCCGCAGAGGATCAGCGCCGCGCCTCGCAAGAAGCTGCCTACCGCTTCATGCAGGTGATGGCCGGCAATGAAGCCGGTTTCGAAGACGCTGCCCGCGCCTTGTTCGCCGGCGATAACCACCGCTTTGAGGTGCTCATCCAGTCGTGGCCGGATGATGTGCGCGATCACGTCAGCTTACTTTCGGTGGATGCGTTTGCTGGGTAGGTGTGATGACACCGGAAATCGCCGGGCAATCGCTTAGTCATCGCCAACACATCGCCCCATGCATCGGACCCCCAATTGAACGCCATCCCCCACCTCGGCGCGCGCAAAGCCGCGCTGATGTTCATCTTCATCACCGTGTTGATCGACGTGCTGGCATTTGGCGTGATCATCCCGGTACTGCCGCATCTGGTGCAGCAATTCGTGGGTGGCGATCTGTCCACCGCCGCGTATTGGACCGGGTTGTTCAGCTTCACCTTTGCGTTGGTGCAGTTTTTCAGTGCGCCCATTCAAGGCGCGCTGTCTGACCGGTTCGGGCGGCGGCCGGTGATCTTGTTGTCGTGCTTGGGTTTGGGTGCCGATTTCGTGTTCATGGCACTGGCACCTTCACTGGCATGGCTATTTGTGGGGCGCTTGATCAGTGCCGTCACCGCCGCCAGTTTCACCACCGCCAATGCGTATATCGCCGATGTCAGTGCACCCGAGCAGCGCGCCAAAAGTTTCGGCATGATCGGCGCGGCGTTCGGGCTGGGCTTTATCGTGGGCCCGTTGATTGGCGGCGTGCTGGGCGATATCAACCATCGCCTGCCGTTCTGGTTTGCGGCGTGTTTGTCGTTGCTGAATTTCTGCTACGGCCTGTTTGTGCTGCCCGAATCGCTGCCGCCGGAAAAACGCTGCGCCAGGTTTGATTGGAAGCACGCCAAGCCGCTGGGCGGCGTGCAATTGCTGCGCGAAAACCCGCGCATCTGGGGGCTGGTGGCGGTAGTGTTCATTGCCAATTTCGCCCATTACGTCTATCCCAGTACCTTCGTGCTGTTTGCCGATGCCGCCTATGGCTGGAAGGAAAAACAGGCCGGCTATGTGCTGGCCTTGGTCGGCGTGCTCAGTGTCATCGTCAATGTCGGGCTGATTGGGCGGGTGGTCAAGGTCTTGGGCGAGCGCCGCGCCTTGCTATTGGGCTTGTGCTGCGGGATAGCCGGCTTTCTGGTGTATGGCCTGGCTCCAGTGGGCTGGCTGTTTTTGATCGGGATGCCGATCAGCGCGCTCTGGGCCATCGCCGGGCCGGCCACGCAGGCGTTGATTACCCGGCAAGTCCCGGCCGATGCGCAGGGCCGCATCCAGGGTGCGATGAGCGGGTTGGTGTCGCTGGCCGGCGTCGTTGCACCGCTGGCCTATACCGCTGCGTTCGGCTTTTTCATCGGCCCGCATACCCCCGTGCATTTACCTGGAATTGCCTTCCTGATCGCCTCGGCCCTGCTGGCAGTCGCGGTGTTCGTGGCTTGGCGGTTTACCGACGCGGCGCATTTGTCGGCTACCCCGCAACCGCGTGCAGAGACTGCGAAAGTGGAACCGACGGCCTGATTTGCAAGGAGTGGGCATGGCTTTCGGCAGGTGGGCGCGGGCGGGCGGGTCGGTACGATGCAAGCCCACCCTGCGTTCTGGAGTTGTCGATGAAGCACCGTTTGCTGGCCCTTGCCCTGTCGTCTGTATTGTTGGCTGGGGGCGCATATGCCCAAAGCGGCTCACCGAATATCCCCGCGCCGCAGGATGTGGCCTATCCCGGCACCATCAAATTGGAAGTGGATGCCAGCAACCTGAGCCAGCGCATCATCCGGGTCAAGGAAACCATCCCCGCGCAGGCCGGCCCGCTGACCCTGCTGTACCCCATGTGGGTGCCGGGTGGGCACACGCCGCGCAATGCGCTCGACAAGATCGCCGGCATCACTTTCAAGGCCAATGGCCAGACACTGGACTGGAAGCGCGACACACTGGACGTGGCCGCTTTCCATATCAACGTGCCGGCGGGGGCCACCGAGATCACCGCCGAGTTCGATTTCCTGACGCCCACCAGCGGTGCGCAGGGGCGGGTGGTGATGACGCCGAACATGCTGAACGTGCAGTTCCTGTCCACGGTGCTGTACCCGGCCGGGCATTACATGCATCAGATCATGATGGATCCGCACGTCACCTATCCGGCGGGTTGGACCGCGTTCACCGCGCTGGATGAAGCCGGCCGTAGCGGCGATACCGTGAACTACAAGGCGGTGCCGTTCGATATTTTGGTGGACTCGCCGGTGTACGCCGGCCGCTACACCAGGAACATCGACCTGACCCCGGCCGGCAGCACGGTGCCGGTGAAGTTGGGTGTGGTGGCCGATGCCGCCAAATATCTGGAAACCAAGCCCAAGCAGATCGAACAGCACAAGGCGATGGTCGAACAAGCGCTGAAGTTGTACGGCGCGCAGCATTACAACCACTACCAATTCCTGTTCTCGCTGTCGGACCAGATGGGTGGCAACGGGCTGGAGCACCAGCGCTCCAGCGAAAATGGCGTGGGCACCGACTACTTCACCGGGTGGAACGAGAAGACCGGCTTCACCGACCTGCTGGCGCACGAATACACCCACAGCTGGAACGGCAAATATCGCCGTGGCAAGGATTTGTGGGTGCCCAATCTCAACACGCCGATGCAAGACAGCCTGTTGTGGGTGTACGAGGGGCAAACCCAATATTGGGGCAATGTGTTGGCCGCACGCAGCGGCATGCGCCCGCTGCCGGCATCGATCGACGCGTTGGCATTGGTGGCCGCCACCTATGCCGAAAACCGCCCGGGCCTGCGTTGGCGCAACATCCAGGACACCACCAACGACCCCATCATCGCCAGTCGTGCGCCGCGTGCGTATCGCAACTATCAAATGAGCGAGGATTACTACTCCGGTGGGCAGATGATCTGGCTGGAAGCCGACGCGCTGATTCGCGCCAAAACCGGCGGCAAGAAGTCGCTGGATGATTTCGCCCGCGCTTTCTTCGGCGTTAACAACGGCGAGTGGGAACAGCAGAACACCTACACCTTCGAGGATGTGGTGGCCACGCTCAACGGCGTGTTGCCGTATGACTGGGCCAGCTTCCTGCGCGAGCGTTTGGACGGCAAACACGGCCTCACCGATGGCATTGAAGCCGCCGGTTGGCGCTTGGTGTACAAGGACACCCCCAGCGCCTTCGCCAAGGCCAATGCGCGTTGGGGCGGTGCGGATTTTGTCTACTCGCTGGGCCTGAGCATCGGCAAGGACGGCAGCATTGGCGATGTGCGCTGGGATAGCCCGGCCTTCAATGCCGGCATCGGCAGCGGGGCCACCGTGGTGGCGGTCAATGGCCAGGCCTACGACAAGGATCTGCTGGAAGACGCGGTGAAAGCCGCCAAGGACGGCAAGGCCCCGATCGAGTTGATGCTGAAAGAATTCGACCGCTACCGCACGGTCAAGCTGGACTACCGCGGCGGCCTGCGCTATCCGCACCTGGAGCGCATCCCCGGCAAGCCGGATTACCTGACGCCGATTTTGACCGCCAGGAAATAAGCCCGGCGGCCGCGAAGACCCAACAAGGCCCGCGCAAGCGGGCTTTGTTGCAACCCGAAACGAACCCTGAAGGAGGCCGAGGGCATCAAGCGTGCTTAATCGTCTCCGTCGCTTTTCAACGTGATCCGATCCAGCACCCACATCGCGGGGCGGGTATCGCCGGTAAACCACACGCAGATGTCGGTGCGGGCTGGCGGGTTGTGCAAGGGTGCGTGCAAGCTGACAAAGCCATCGGCATCGGGCTGGGCGGGCAGTGGCACGCTGGCCAGCAGCGGGCCGTCACAACCGGCGTGCAGTTCCAGCTCACCGTATTTGTTTTTTGCGGGCTTGAAGGTGCGGTGTGATTCGTCGCCGGCCAGTTGGAAGAAATACGGGATGCGTCCGGCGCGCACTTCAATCGTGTTGATGCCTGCCAACGTGGCCTGCCGCCATGACCAGCATGGGTTGAAAATATCGACGTTGAACACCGCACGCGGGCCAGTGCGCGGGCCGTCGTCTTCCAGCCGCAGCATCAATTGGCCGGTGCACATCGCCACCTCTTCATCGCTGCGGGTCAACAGCGATGCGCGGGTGAGTTGCAGAGTGGTGGCCGGCGCCAGTGCGTGCTGGTCGAAAAACAATTGCGCGCTGAGTGTGGTGGGCAGCGGCAGTTGCAGCGGGGCGAAGTACTGCGGCGCGCTGGCGCTGGGCGCGCTGCCGTCGGTGGTGTAGCGCAGGGTGTAGCCCAGTGGCGATTGCAGCGCGACCTGCGCGGTATTGGCTGTCGTACCCGGCTGGAGCTCTGACTGTGCCTGGAATGGCGTTTGCGCATAGGCGATGCCCGCGTGTTGCCAGCGCGGCAACATGGCCGGCAGGCGTTGCAGGAAGTTTGCGTAGTCGCGTGCTTGTGCGGGGGACCACGCCACTTCCGCCAAGGCGGCGATGCGTGGGAACAACGCATGCTGCACGCGCGCCATGCTGCGCATGTGCTCGGTCCACACGTTGGCCTGTACGCCCAGAATATGCGTGGCCTGCTTTGCGTTCAGCGCCTTGGGCACCGGTTCGAAGGCATACACCTGCGCCAGTGGAATGGTGGCGGGGCGGCCCGGCGGTTCATCGCTGGATGTGGTTTGCAGATAGTCCAGATACAACGTGTCCGCGGGCGTCATCACCACGTCGTGGCCTTGCTCGGCAGCGTCGATAGCGCCCTTGGTGCCGCGCCAGCTCATCACCGTGGCTGATGCCGGCAATTTGCCTTCCAGAATCTCATCCCAACCGATCATGCGTTTGCCGCGCGCAGCCAGTGTCTTCTCCAGCCGCGCCACCATCCAGGCTTGCAAGCCAGCTTCATTTTTCACACCTAATTGGCGTATGCGTGCCTGCATTCTGGGTGAAGCCTTCCATTGGTCTTTCACCGCTTCATCGCCACCGATATGGACAAACTTGCCGGGAAAAAGGGTGGCCACCTGGGTCAACACGTCGTCCAAAAACTGCATCGTGCTCGCATCGGCATTGAACAGGTTTTTGTTGACGCCCCATTCGTTGGAGACCGCGATCGGCGCGCCGGAGACGCCCAACTGTGGATAGGCGGAAATGGCCGCGGTGGCATGGCCAGGGATATCCACTTCCGGCACCACATCGATATGGCGAGACGCGGCATAGGCCACCACGTCGCGGATTTGTGCTTCGGTATAGAAGCCGCAATACGGCACCGGTGCGCCGGTGACGGCATCCACGCCGCCATCGCCGGCAGGCATGCGGCAGCTACCGACCGAGGTCAGCTTCGGCCAGCCCGGTACTGGCAAACGCCAGCCCTGGTCGTCGGTGAGGTGCCAATGAAAGGTGTCGAGCTTCAATTGCGCCATTGCATCGAGCAATTGCTTGATGTCATCGACACTCTGGAAATGTCGCGCCGAATCCAGCATCACCCCGCGCCAACCAAAGCGCGGGGTATCGTCGATATGCAGGGCGGGCAATTGCACACGGCGGGCATCGACCGTGCCGGAGGTCAGTAGTTGTGCCAAGGTGACGGCGCCGTAGTACAAGCCCTTGTCAGACCCTGCCCGCACGCGCACGCCAGCTGCATCCACATCCAGCATGTAGGCATCGGGTGATCCCCACGTGTGGCTGTGATCGAGGGCAAATGCAATCTTGCCTTGGCCGCTGCCGTCCTGGCTCAAATCCAGCGGCAATGGCCAGCCATCGCCCAGCATCGCTTGGAATTGAGCGCCTACTGCACGCTCCACTTCGCTATCGCCGGTGCGCACAGCGGTTTGTGCGGTCACCACAAAACTGCCTTGCAGTTGCACGATCTGCGCGGGCTGCGGGATCAGCTTGGGAATCACGCTGCCGGCATCGGCGGCACGTGTTGGCGCGGCGGCCAACAGGGCCAGTGCAAGCGCGGAGTTCAAGCAAGCGGTGCGGGTGGTCATGGTGGACTCCTTGCGGGATACAGCGAGTGTAGCGGGCAAAAAAAGGGGCCCGGGTTGCGGGCCCCGAAGGGAGGGTTACGCCAATGGAACAGGGAAAGCGATCAGAACTTGAAGCGGAAGTTCAGGTAGTACTGGCGGCCGTTCTGGTAGATGCCACGCGGCTGATCCTTGTTGTCGGCGTAGTAGCGCAGCTTTTCATTGGTCAGGTTCATGCCGTCCAGCGACACGCTGAAGTTGTCATTGAAGGTCCAGCCCACCGATGCGGATACCGATTGCGTGTTGTCTTGATTGAACGCCGAGCGCCGATCCAGCCCGTTGAAGAAATGCGAACGATAGTTGTAGGCGATGCGTGCATTCAAATGGCTGTTCTCGTAGTAGCCCACCAGATTGAACACATTGCGGGATGCGCCTACCAAGGGCTTGCCATTGCTTTCTGCGGCATCGGTAAACGACACGTTGGCATTGATGCCGAAGTTTTCACCAAGCGGCTGCTCCACCGCCAATTCCAAGCCCTTCACCGAGCCCTTGGTGTTGATCGGCGAGGTGACAAGGTAGTTGCCCATATAGCCATTCGGATGGGCTTGATCGAAGGTCAGAAATTGCTGCGTGCTCTGGCCTTGCCCGATGTAACTGCTCAAGTCCATGTAGTACACGCTTGCCGAAAGCAGGGCACGTGGTGCGTAGTACCACTCCAGCGCAGCATCGAAATTGGTGGAGCGGATCGGACGCAGGTTGGGGTTGCTGGAGGAGCCGCCGCCGACGTCATTCGGACTGGCTGGGGGGGACAAGCTCAGGCCACCGGCAAGCGCCGAGTAATCCGGGCGTGCAATCGTCTTGGTCGCGGCCACACGCGCCACCAACGTGTCGCTGAGGTCAAACTTGAAGTTCAACGTGGGCAGTACGTCGGTGTAGTTGTTGCTGACCAGCTGCGGGGTGAAGTAGCCCCACGCGGTATTGATGGAACCGGTGGTCGAGGCGCTGCCGCCGGCCAAGTATTGCAGCACGTCCTGGCTGGTCTTGACCAGGCGCACGCCGATATTGCCGTTCCAGCGATCACCTTCCAGATTGAATTGGAGGTAGGCGGCCTTGGTCTTTTCCTTCAAGCCAAATTCATACACCGGATAGCGACGGCCTACGGGGTCGCGTGTGGTCAACTGGTTGTAGGCGTGCATATCGCTGGCGGAGTAGTACCAGACATTGCTTGGGAAGCTGCCGCCAAAGCCGCTGCCGAAGCCGCCCGGGTAGTTCTGGAACGTCGATGGGAAGTTGGCCCGATCCGCCGGCGAGCGCGTACCCACCGGACACCAGTTAGTCTGTGACCAGTCGAACCCGACCACATTGCCGCTGCTGTCGATGCACGCCGGTCCCTGTGCAATCACGTTTTCCGAGGACCGATCGTGATTGGTGAAACGCACACCAAATTCGAGTGAACTCAGCGCACCCTTGTCGACGAAATATTCGGCATCGATCTGGCCCCACTTGTCCTTGTCCACGATGTCGAGATTTTGCAGGCCGAAAATCCAGTCCAGCGCCAGATTGGGCTGCGGTGCAGCGGTGGATTCATTGAGCGAGAACGAGGCGGCATTCTTGATGCCGTTCAATCCCCACGATGCGCCGGTGCCACCCACGCGCCACTCCGCCACATCCTGCGTGGGTGTTTCGCCATGGCCGGTGGAGGTGCCCAGTTTGAAGTTGAGGCTCAACGCATCGCTGGCCTTCCAATCGGCATCCAGCGCCAGGTAGGTGGTGCTGGCCTTTTCATCCGGGCGCGCAATCATGTCGTACAGCCCGTATTGGGTACCTGCTGCACCCGGAATGGTGGCGCTTACCAAGGTGTTGTTGCGCACCACATAGCCGGCTGCCGGTGAAATGCCCGCACCGATGGTGCGCGGGTTGTACAGCAGATAATTGCGATTGTAGTTGGAGGCGTTGAGTTTGGAGACAAAGCCGGACAGGTCAATGCTGAAGTTGTCGGTGGGCTTGAATTGCACCTCCAGCAAACCACCACGGCGCTCGCGCTTTTGTTCGAACAGCGCCGCGCCAATCATGCGTGGATACCACACGCCATTGAGGTCGGGGTGGGCGTCAGCAACCGGCTTGGTGGGGTCGCCCGCTTTGTTTGAAATTTGGTCATAGCCCAATACTTCCACGCCGTCACGGCGCAGGCTGCGGTTTTCGTCGAACACCTGCAGCAAGATGCCAGCGGTGGAGGCGGCATTGCGATAGTTCAGCAGTGCGCTGAATTGTGAGTCGGTCTTGCCGGGCAGGTCGGAATACACGCCACCAATCGACACATTGCCGGTGAACTGTTTGGCAAATTCCACCGGTTGCCGGGTTTTGATATCCACCGTTCCGGTCACGCCACCTTCCTGCAATTTGGCTTGATAGGTTTTGTGCACAATCACTTGATTGACCAAGGTGGAAGGCAGCAGGGTGTAGCTCACGCTGCGACCGGCGTTATCGCTTTGATTGAGTACGAACCAGTCACCCGATGCCACCGAGTGTCCATTGATCTGGGTCAGCGTCAGGCTGGGGTTGGTGCCGCGCATCGACACCCGGTCGTTCTCGTCGAAACCGCCTTCGCTGGCACCTGCCGAGCTGATCGTCACACCGGGAAGACGTTGCAGGGAGTCGGCCACATTCTTGTCAGGCATTTTGCCGATGTCTTCGGCACTCACCACTTCGACATGCGCCTTTGCTTCACGCTTCACATCGAGTGATTTTTCCATCGCGCCACGGATGCCGGTGACCACCACCGCATCGAGGTCTTTGGCTTTCTGATCGGCCGGCTTGTCTTGTGCTGCGGCGATACCGGACACGCTCAGTGCGGCCACGATACTCAACGTCAATACGTTCTTGCGGACTTGCATGGTTGTCTCTCCAGGGCAGTGGTGGCACCAGATCCCGCTCTCCTTCGGGCCTGGTGCATTGGGTCAGTTGGTGGTGGCCGGTCTTGGTGTGGCCTGTTCTCGGTGATCGCGTGCGTGCAGGTGTTGCAGGTACCAGCTCGCCGCACCGAGTACGCCGAGCTTTTCGTTTTCTACCAAGCGCACCGGAATGCGCTCTTGCACGGCGCGCATGGCGCCCTTGTCCACCAGCCGGGCGTGAAATTCACTGCGCGGCAGAAAGTCGATGAGTTGCGGCACCACCCCGCCAGCCACATACACGCTGTGGGCGCTGGTGATCATGGCAAGATCCCCAATCACGCTGCCCAGCACGCCGCAGAACAGCAACACGGCTTCCAGTGCGAGGGCTTCGTCTTGCTGTGCGGCCTGCACGATCTGCGCCGGTGTTTGCAGGGTTGCCAGCGTGCCGTGCAGCTCGGCCAACCCGCGATACAGATTCACCAGCCCCGGCCCGGACAACAGCTGTTCGGTGCAGACATGGCGATGGCCCTGCTTGCGCAACCACGCCAGGATTTCCATCTCGCGAGCATTGCCCGGCGCGAAGGCCGCCATGCCGGCTTCGGTGGGCAGCACCACCACGCCGTGCCCGGTGGGGATGCACACCGCCGCACCCAGGCCGGTGCCCGCACCCACCACCAGTGCCGGGCCGATGGTGGTGGCAGCGATCACGCCCGGTGTGAGCAGGCGAGTGTCTGCTGCGCCCAAGCGGCCCACACCATGCGCGGCGGCAGCGAAATCATTGACCACGTGCAGTTCGCGCAGATGCAGGCTGTCGCGCAGCTCGGCCAGCTTGATCCGCCACGGCAGATTGGAGTTGATGACCTCGTCATCCAGCACCACCCCGGCGCTGGCAATCACCATGCAGTCGATGCCTTCACGCGCCGGATGGCCTTCCACGAACTCGGCCAGGATTGCCGCCAAGCTGGGGTAATCCGCGCAGGGATAGCGCTGCCAGGACAAGACCTGTAGTGCGCCATTGGCATCGGTGCGCACCAGCGAGACCCGCGCATTGGTGCCGCCCACATCGGCGGCAATAAAGCACGGCTGTGCGGGTGCAACGGCCCGCGTGGCGCACGCCATCGTCGCCATCATCCTGTCCCCTGCAATGCCTGCTGCCTCACCCATGCCCGTCTTCCCCTCGTGCTGGGTGTCGACTCTGCATGCAATTAGACAACGTTGTCAACAGGGCGCCATGAGATTTTCACAAAACCGCCGTATTCAGGAAAATATCCCCCATTCACATTTAAGAACAAGGTGATATGACTGCTTGGCGTGTGTGTGCGAGAGGCTTTCCGTGGCCTCTATGGATGTCGATCCGGGAAACGCATACCGCACAATCCTGGTGCTTGACTTGTCTCGCGCGTCAATTCATTGTCGGATAGGACAACCCTTGTCCACTGCTATCGTCCGCATTGCCCTCGGAGCGCCCGTCATCATGCCCACTGTGTCCACTGCGGTTCCCGTGCGAACCAACTACGGTGCAATTGCCATTGTTGGCGCGCTGTTTTTTATCTTCGGCTTTGTCACCTGGCTCAACGGGCCGCTGATTGCGTTCGCCAAGCTGGCGTTCAACGTCAATGACACGCTGGCCTTCTTGATCCCCAGCGCGTTCTACTTGTCGTACTTTTTCCTCGCGCTGCCGTCATCGGCCATCTTGCGCAAGACCGGCATGAAGCAGGGCATGGCGCTGGGCCTGTTTGTGATGGCGGTAGGTGCCTTCGTGTTTGGCCAATACACCACCGGTCGCGTGTATGCCGGTGCGGTGACGGGCGTCTTCATCATCGGTGCCGGGCTTGCGATTTTGCAGACCGCATCCAACCCCTACATCAGTATTTTGGGCCCGCTTGAAGGTGCCGCGCAGCGCATTGCGGTGATGGGGATCTGCAACAAGTTGGCGGGCATGGCGGCGCCGTTCGTCATCGGCACCCTGGTGATGCACGGCATGGGCGATCTCACCGCGCAAGTGGCCGGTGCCGATGCTGCCGGCAAAGAACAGTTGCTCAACGAATTTGCCGCGCGCGTGCATGACCCGTACATGGCATTGGCGGGTCTGTTGGCGCTGCTTGCGGTGGGGATTTTTTTCTCGCCATTGCCGGAGCTGCGCGCGGAAGATGTGAATTCGGAAACCGAAAGCACCTCCAGAAAATCCAGCATCTTCCAGTACCCGCATGTGTGGCTGGGTGCGCTGTGCATCTTCATGTATGTGGGCGCGGAAGTGATGGCCGGTGATGCCATCGGCACCTATGGCGCCGGCTTTGGCTTGTTGCCGGATCAAACCAAATTCTTCACCTCATTCACGTTGTTCGGCATGCTGCTGGGCTACGTGGTGGGCTTGCTGGTGATTCCACGCTTCGTTTCGCAGTCGCGCTATCTGGCGTTGTCCTCGCTGCTGGGCGTGGCGTTGACGATTGCGGCGTATGCCACCGCCGGCATGGCCTCGGTGGCCTGCGTGGCGGCACTGGGGTTTGCCAATGCGATGATGTGGCCGGCGATTTTCCCGCTGGCCATTCAAGGACTGGGGCGCTTTACCGAGCGCGGTTCGGCCTTGTTGATCATGGGTATTTCCGGCGGCGCGGTGATCCCGCAATTGTTCGTGCACCTGAAAGAAACCCTGCACTTCCAGCTGGTGTTCGCGCTGCTGATGGTGCCGTGCTACCTCTACATTCTGTATTTCGGCACACGTGGCCATAACGTGGGCCGGCGCTAAGGAATCATCGTGCGTAAATCCACCATCAAGGATGTTGCCGCGCGCGCACAGGTCTCGCTGAAGACCGTGTCGCGGGTGATCAACGACGAAACCGGCGTGCACGCGCGCACCCGCGAACGGGTGCGCAAGGCGATCGCCGAGCTGGCCTACCAACCGGATCCATCGGCACGCAGTCTGCGCAGCGCGCAGTCCTATGCCATCGGTTTGCTGTACGACAACCCCAATCCGTATTACGTGATTGCGATGCAAAACGGCGTGCTCTCGGTCTGCCGCGAAACCGGCTACGGCCTGCAGATCCACCCGTGCGATGCCACCTCACCCACGCTGGCCAACGAGATTGTGCAACTGGTGGCCAATGCGCGGCTGGCTGGCATCGTGCTGGCCCCGCCGATGTCGGAAAACCAGGCGCTGGTGGAGATCCTGGCGGCGCATGGCATTCGCCTGGTGCGGATTGTCTCTGCCGCCAAGGACCCGCAAGACGGCAGCGCTTGCATCTATGTGGATGACCGCGACGCCGCCTACGCCATCACCGAGCACTTGATTCAATTGGGCCATCAGCGCATCGGGTTTTTGTGGGGTGGAAAATCCCATGGCTCATCGTGGGAGCGCTACAACGGGTATGCCGATGCGCTGGCCGATTACGGCATCGCTTTGGATGACGCACTGGTGGTGGAGGGCGATTATTCGTTCGACGACGGCTTCCGGGGTGCGCGCAAATTATTGGCGCTGGCGCAGCGGCCCACGGCGATCTTTGGCAGCAATGACGAAATCGCCGCCGGGGTATTGGCGGCGGCACGCGCCGGCGGGCTCAATGTGCCGTATGACCTGTCGATTGCCGGCTTCGAAGACAGCCCGTTCTCCAAACAGAGCTGGCCCGCCCTGACCACCGCCAAGCAGGCTACCGAAGACATCGGCCGGCTGGCTGCACGCCGCCTGCTGGCCGATATCCGCGAGCAAGCACTGACCGTGCAAGCCAATACCGGGATCAACCCGGAACTGGTGGTGCGCGGTTCCACCGCGCCGCCGCGTCCCAATTCCTGACCTCTTACCCCCCATCAAGCACACCCCCATGCCCGCCCCCGACAGTACCTGGATGTACACCGAGGCCGCCGAAGCGGCCACCGCCGTTGCCCGTCAATTTGCCGCCAATGCGGCCACCATCGACGCCTTGGTGGAACGCCTGCGCGCGCAGCCGCCGCGCTTCATCGTCACCTGCGCACGCGGCAGTTCCGACCACGCCGCCACCTATGGCAAATATCTGTTTGAAACCGCACTCGGCCTGGTAACGGCGTCGGCCTCGCCCTCGGTGGGCTCGGTGTATGCGGTGCAGCCGCACATGCAGGGCGCACTGTTTGTCGCCATTTCGCAATCGGGCAAAAGCCCGGACTTGCTGCGCAATGCGGAAATCGCCAAGGCCGGTGGTGCCACTGTGGTGGCGTTGGTGAACGTGGTGGATTCGCCGCTTGCCAAACTCGCCGACACCGTGCTGCCGCTGTATGCCGGCCCCGAAAACAGCGTGGCGGCGACCAAGAGTTACCTGTGCTCGCTGGCCGCATTGCTGCAATTGACCGCACGCTGGAGTGGCGATGCCAAACTGCTGGCTGCGGTCGATGCCCTGCCCGACGCGATGCGCGCCGCGTGGGCGCAAGATTGGTCGGAACTGGTCTCCGGTTTGCGCTTGGCACGGCAGATGTTTGTGCTGGGGCGCGGCCTGGGGCTGGCAGCCGCACAGGAAGCGGCACTGAAATTCAAGGAAACCTGCGGCCTGCATGCCGAAGCGTTTTCGTCGGCCGAAGTGAAGCACGGGCCGATGGCCATCGTGGGCCCGGATTTCCCGGTGCTGGCGTTCGCCCAGGACGATGATACCGGCGATAGCACCGCCGCCGTGGCGGCAGAATTTCGCAAGCGCGGTGCGCCGGTGTGGCTCGCCAGTAGCGGCGAAGCTGGCCCGGGCATCCTGCCGCTGCCGGTGTCCCCGCATCCCGCGCTCACGCCCATCCTCACCGTACAAGCGTTCTATGCGGTCGCCAACGCACTGTCACTGGCGCGCGGCTTTGACCCGGATGTCCCGCCGCATTTGAACAAAGTGACCGAAACCGTATGACCACGCAGGTCTTCCACAACGGTTCCATCCTCACCGACCGCGGCTTTGAAACCGATGCCTGCGTGCTGGTGGAAGACGGCCATATCGTTGCCGTGCTGCATGGCCCGCCACCTGCCAGTGGCGAGCATATCGACCTGCAGGGTGGCAGCTTGGTGCCCGGGTTTATCGACGTGCAGGTCAATGGCGGTGGCGGCGTGTTGTTCAACAACGCCACCAGCGTCGAAGCGCTGGCCGCGATTGCGCGCGCGCACCGCACGTTCGGCACCACCGGCATGTTGCCGACCTTGATCAGTGACGATGTCGATGTCATGCGGCGTGCAATTGACGCCACCCACGACGCCATCACGCAAGGCGTGCCGGGTGTTTTGGGCATCCATCTGGAAGGCCCGTATCTGGCCGCTGCGCGCAAAGGCACCCACAACGCAAACAAGTTTCGCGTGCCGGATGCCGATGACATCGCGCTGGTGACCGCGCTGGACAAGGGTGTCACCGTCATCACCCTGGCCCCCGAATGCGTGCCCACGCAGACCATCACCGCGATGGTGGAACGTGGCGCGATTGTGTGCGCCGGCCACACCGCCGCCGATTACGCGCAAACCCGCGCCGGGCTGGAGGCCGGCATCACCGGCTTCACCCATTTGTTCAACGCGATGACCCCGCTGCAAGGCCGCGAACCCGGCGTGGTGGGTGCAGCGCTGGACGATGCCAGCAGCTGGGTGGGCGTGATTGTGGATGGCGTGCATGTGCACCCGGCCAGCCTGCGCGTGGCAATTGCGGCCAAGCCGCGTGGCAAGGTGGTGCTGGTGACCGATGCAATGCCAATGGTGGGCAGCGACGACTCCAGCTTCGATCTTTACGGCGAAACCATTACCGCGGTGGATGGCGTGGTGCGCAATGCCGCCGGCTCGCTGGCGGGCAGCGCACTGGACATGGCCAGTGCGGTACGCAATAGCGTGCACCTGCTGGGACTGCCCCTGGACGAAGCCTGCCGCATGGCCGCGCAATACCCAGCCGAATTTCTGGGCCTAGGCCACCGCCTTGGCCGCATTGCCACAGGCTACCGCGCAGACTTTGTGGTGCTAGATGCCAACCTCCACGTGCGGCATAGCTGGATTGGTGGCACCGAGTAAGCCCTATGTTGCAACGCTGGGGCAGGCCGTGTCCTCTAGGGGCAGATACCGGGCGAGTTCAACTCCGTAACGCAAC
>NZ_CALMPC010000046.1:0-6934 GCF_937872235.1 uncultured Thermomonas sp. | reverse complement strand
AAGCCGTCACAGCGTGCGCTGGGTCGCAAGTTTGAACTGCTGGGCTCTGCTGAGCATCGCGCCGTGGCCAGACGCGCCGTGCGTGAATCCCTGGTGTTGCTGAAAAACAACCACGGCTTGTTGCCGCTGAATCCACACGCGCGCATTTTGCTGGCCGGCGATGGTGCCGATAATCTTGCCAAACAGACCGGCGGTTGGACGCTGACCTGGCAGGGCAATGGCACCACACGTGCAGATTTCCCGAATGCCGATTCGATCTGGGATGGCTTTCGCCAGCAGGTAGCTGCGGCGGGTGGTGAGGCGGAGCTGGCCGTGGACGGTAACTACACCCACAAGCCCGATGTGGCCGTGGTGGTGTTTGGCGAAGACCCTTACGCGGAATTCCAAGGAGACCTTCCCAATCTCATGTTCAAGGCCGGCAAGTCGGGCGACCTTGCATTGATCCGGCGCCTGAAAGCCGATGGCATCCCGGTGGTTGCCGTCTTTTTGAGCGGGCGACCGCTGTGGCTCAATCGCGAAATCAATGCGGCTGATGCCTTCGTAGCGGCATGGCTCCCTGGCTCGGAAGGTGCGGGTATTGCCGACGTCCTGCTGCGCGGCAAGGACGGTGCGCCGCAATACGATTTCCACGGCAGGCTGAGTTTTTCATGGCCGCGGCGTGCCGACCAATACGCCAACAATATCGGCCAAAAACACTATTCCCCGCTGTTCCCGTTTGGCTATGGCCTGCGCTATGTCGATCATGCGCCGCTGGCAATGCTCTCCGAAGACCCCGGTCTTGACCCAATGGCGGCACGCAGCAATGTTTGGTTTGACCGCGGCGTGTCAGCAACGGGCTTGACCTTGCGTCTGGTTGGCGCCAATGGCGTTGCCAATGATGTGATTCACCCGGTTGCCGCCAGTGCCGATGGCAGCGTTGCCATGAGTGCCATCAATACCGACATCCAGGAAGGTGCGCGCCTGTTTGCCTTCCATGGCGAGGGCGCGGTGGAACTGCACGCCAATACACCACTGGATTTGGTCCGCGAGACCAATGGTGATGTCTTCGTGGTGGCGCGATTGCGCGTGGATGCTTTGCCACTCGACAGCAAGGTACTTTTTTCGGCAGGTTGCGGCGATGGGTGCAGCGGCACGATTGCACTTGGCAGCACCCTGGCTACCTTGCCCAGGGGCGAATGGACACGGCTCGGTATTCAACTGCGTTGCCTGCGCGTGGCCGGGGCCGACACCAGCAAGCTCCGTCAGCCTTTTGCGCTGCACGCAAGTGATGGCGTGCAACTGGCAATCTCCAAGGTCAGCGCCAGCACCGAGTTTGACCACAAGGTGGATTGCCCAACGCGATAACCTTATCCACGCAGCACCCTCCGTCGCTGCGGCCGTGTGTTGTCCACAAGGCCGCTTCAGTGTGCCGCGCTGTGCCAGCGCAAGGTGGCAACACTCTTGCCCTGCAACGCCCATTCAAAACTACGTGCGCCTTCGCGCACGCCAATGCGTCGCGTTTCGGGATTGGAATTGACCACAATCAGCACGCGGCTGCCATCATCGGCATTCACAAATGCCACGTTATCCACGCCATCCTGTCCTTCCGTTGATGCCACCCGCCACGCACCCCGGCGCACGAATCGACTGGCGTGCGCCAACACGTAGTAGTCATCGGTGCGCGTTACCTCACCAGTTCGCGAGTCGATGGTCACCACGCCTCGGCAATTGCCACAACCACCCGTATGCGGGCCGTTGCTTTCATCCAGAGCGAGGTTCCACAACAACACACCGCGCGCCCAATGACGCATCGTTGATACCAGCACCTGCCTGGCCTGCAAGGTCAATCCGCCAGTGTGCAGCGGCTCCCAGTCGCCACCGGAGCACTCGGTCATGTACATATCCAAGGTGGGATGCGCTGCATGCACGCGGGTTTGTGCGGATGAATCACCGCCATAGCAATGCCACGCCACCGCGGACACATAGCGTGCCGCAACCGGGTCCGCCAACACCGCCAAAGGCTCCGCCGGCTTGTCCCAGTTGTGATCCCAATCCCAGAGCTGCACCTGCGGCGCGTGCTGCGCCAACAGTGGGCCAAGGTGATCACCGATCAAGCGTGCGCGCTGCGGCGCGTTGAGCCGCATCCCCGGATAGTCGCGCGGCTCGAAATCCGGCTCATTCTGCACGCTCAATGCATCAATCCGGACACCCGCTTCGGCCATGGCTTCGATGTAGCGCAGCAGATATCGCGAAAACGCAGCGTAATACTCCGGCCGCAAGCGCCCGGTGATCAGGCTGTCACTGTCTTTCATCCACGCCGGGGCGCTCCAGGGGGAGGCCATGATGCGCAACTGCGGGTTGATCGCCACAATTTGCTGCGCAACCGGAATGACATCCTCGCGATTCGGCGCAAGGCTGAAGTGCAACAACTGTGGATCAGGCTTGCCGTCTGGCGAATCATCCAAGCTGTAGTGGTGGCGCGAAAAATCCGATGCACCAATGGTCAGCCGCAGGAACGCAAACCCAAGTCCGTCGTTCTTGCGCGAATACAACTCCTGCAACAGTGCTTGCCGCTGTTGCGGCGTCATCCGCTGCTGCAGCAACCACGACGAAGCATCGGTTAACGCCGCGCCAAACCCTGCAACCTGTTGGAACCGCTGCGTTGGCGCAACATCGATCACGCTCACGGCTTCGTGACTGGCATCGATCGTGCCGGATGGAATGCTGGCATGGGCCAACAACTGCCGATGATCCGAGGTCGTTATCCAGACATCCGCGCTTGCCTGTACTGACGCGCGCTCCGCCCACGCTGCGGGATGGCTTGCACAGCCCGCCAGCAAGAGCGCCAATGCCGCCACCATGCCCCGTCGCCCCCCTCTCCAGCTTCGACAAGCCCAGCCATCAGCAGCACGGACAGGCCGCCACGCACCGCGTTCTGGCAGCCTGAAGCGCGCCGCCATCGAATCGCAAGCAATTGAAATTGTTGGCATTTGCATATCCTCGCATATCTTTTTGCACGAACCTGTTGACATTCACAGGGTATTTGCCCTCAATATGACAGCGCTGTCAATACTTCGGGAGGGGATTTCCATGCCAACAGCCAATCACACCAATACGACATCACAGCATCGCCACACAACATCGTCTCGCCTTGCGCCGCGCATCAGTGCTTTAGCCATTGCCTGCAGCGCCGTCTTGGCGCTTCCTGCGTTGGCTCAGCAAGCCGGCAACACCGATCAACCACCCGCAAACCAGGCACAGTCTGCGAAGCCAAAAGCCAAAGACAGCACGACAACGCTGGACAAGGTGGAAGTGGTCGGCATCCGTCGCAGTATTGCGACCTCGGTGGAAACCAAGAACGAATCCGCCTCCATTGTTGAAGCGGTCTCTTCGGAAGACATCGGCAAGCTGCCGGATATCAGCATTGCCGATGCCATTTCACGCCTGCCGGGCCTGACCATGCAGCGCGTGGACGGCCACGGCCAAGTCATCCATATCCGCGGTATGTCCGAACAATTTGCCGGCACCTTGCTCAATGGCCGCGAACAAGTCAGCACTGGCGACAGCCGCGGCGTGGAGTTCGATCAATACCCTGCCGAGCTGATCAACAGCGTCACTGTGTACAAGACCCCCGACGCGTCTTTGGTTGGCCAGGGGTTGTCCGGCACGGTGAATATGCAAACAGTGCGGCCACTGGATGTGCAAGGCCGCAAGATCGTGGTGTCTGGCCAGGGTGAGCGCAATTCGTTTGGCAATATCACCCCCGGCGGGCATGACTCCGGCTATCGGATGTCTGCGTCGTATATCGATCAATTTGCCAATAACACCATCGGTGTTGCGATCGGCGTGGCCCGCCTGAATGCCCCATTCCAGGAAAAGCATTACAAATCCTGGTGGTGGGCAAACACCACGCTGTGGGGCGCGCCACAAGGCGCCAAACCGGATAATGCGATTGCTCTGCAAGGCGCCGAAGCCTGGGTCAAATCGCGCGACTCCAATCGCGATGGCGTGATGGCCGTGCTCGAGTTCAAGCCCAATGACAGCTGGCACAGTGTGCTCGATGCGTATCACTCCAAATTCAGCCAGAGCGAATGGATGCGCGGCGCGATGTGGACCAATGATCCGTGGTGGAACAACGGCGCCGTCACGTATACCAGCGCTAACACCACCAATTACAACGGTACGCCGGTGGTCACCAGCGGCACCCTCAGCGGCATTCAGCCGGTGATCCGCAACGACAACAACCTGCGCGATGACAGCCTGTCTGCATTCGGCTGGAACAATGAGTTCAAGACCGGGGCCTTCACCTTTGCCGCAGACCTGAGCTATTCGCGCGCAATCCGCGATCAGTCCACGCTGGAAACCTACGCCGGCATGCTGGGTGGCTTGAATGTGGACTTCAACATCCCACTGACACCGGGCTATGCCCATTACGGCCTGCCGGATCTTTCCAGCCCAACCACCGTCTATTTGCGTGATGCGCAAGGCTGGGGCCACGATGGCCGCATGGAAGACTCCCGCCAAGTGGATACCCTCAAAGCCTTCAGGCTGTCCATGAATCAGGCGTTGGACAACAACTTCATATCCAGCTACGACATCGGCTACAACTACAGCCGCCGCAGCAAGAACAAGCAGGCCAGTGTGTATTTTGCCGACCTGCCGGGACGCACGCCGATGCTGGTGGATCCTTCCCTGCTGCAATCGCCTACCGACCTCGGCTTCGCCGGCATGGGCAAGGTGCTTACCTACGACCCGCGTGCACTGTTGAGCCGCTATTACCATGTGTACCTGAGCGAAACCAACGACGATCTGCAAAAGGATTACGGCATCCTTGAGGACATCGGTACGTTCTACGCCAAGGCCAATATCGACACCACGTTAGGTAGCAATGTCCAGCTGCGCGGCAATATCGGCTTCCAATACATCCACACCAACCAGAAATCGAACGGCGTCGGCATCACTCCAACCGGTCCCGCAGATGTCAACGGCGTAGGTGCTAGCTACAACGACGTTCTGCCCAGCCTGAATCTGGTCTTCGACTTCAACAATGGCTGGAATCTGCGCTTTGGCGCCGCCAAGGAACAGATGCGCCCGCGCATCAACGACATGGGTGCGTATGCCAACGTTGGCGTCAATGTGGGCAATGGCGTGGCCCAGTGGTCAGGCAGTGGCGGCAACCCGCGCCTAGAACCATTCCGTGCCAATTCCGTGGATCTTTCGGTTGAAAAATATTTCGGCCCAGCCAGCTATGTCGCTTTGGCTGCGTTCTACAAGGATCTGCAATCCTACGTGTACACCAGCACGATTCCATGGGACTTCACCGGCTACGAGTTCGATACACCAGTGCCACCGCAGTCCAACATCGGTACCTTCTCAACCCCTGCCAATGGCAAGGGTGGTTATATGCGTGGCGCCGAATTCAGTCTTGCGTTGGAAGGTGCATTGCTGCATCGAGTCTTGAACGGCTTTGGGATGTTGGCCAACGTTTCGTACACCGAGTCTTCGATCGACCCCGATGGCCCCGGCGGCTCAAGTACCGACACCATCCCCGGCTTATCAAAGATCGTGGCGAATGCCACCGTGTATTACGAGCGCAACGGTTTCTCGGCCCGGCTCAGCGAACGCTTCCGTGACCCCTACCGCGGTGAGTACAGCTACATCTTCGGCCAGCGCAGCTATCGCTATACCCGTAATGAACGCACACTGGACATGCAAATTGGCTACGACTTTGCCGATGCCAGCCGCTTGCGCGGATTGTCGCTGCTGTTCCAGATCAATAACCTCAACAACGAACCATTCCGCACCACCGTCAGCGATTCCAACGGCCTAGGCCTGTTCTTCCCGGAGGAATACACCGAGTACGGTCGCCAATATCTGATCGGCGCACGCTATTCGTTCTGACCCTAGGCAACCCCCAAGCGGCCCGCCCAATGGCGGGCCGCTTGGCTTCAACCTCGCAACTCTGTAGGGCCTCGGCCATGTCGAAACCATCCGGTTTCATCCACGCTTCACTCCGGCAGCCACAAGGCATCTTGCGGGGACTGGCAACAGTGGCACTGGCATTGCTTGCCAGCATCGCCACGGCGGGCACCCCGGAGCCACTGCATGTGGCCACGTATAACCTGCGCCTGGATACACCCGTTGATGGCCGCAACGCTTGGGCGCAGCGGCGAGACGCGGTGAAAGCACTGATCCGCTATCACCGGTTCGATCTATTCGGCACCCAAGAAGGGCTTCCCAATCAGATTACTGACCTTGAGGCGCTTACCGAATACGCACACGTTGGCGTTGGCCGCGATGATGGCCAGCAAGCCGGTGAGCACTCCGCCATTTTTTACCGCCGCGCACGTTTCGATTTGCTTGCACACGGCGATTTCTGGTTCAGCCCAACCCCGCAGGTTCCGTCGAAAGGTTGGGATGCACATTGCTGCAACCGGCTGGCCAGTTGGGTGCGCCTGCGTGACACGCGCAGCGGCAGCACACTGACCGTGGTGTCTGTGCACTTCGATCATGAAGGCCAGGTTGCACGCCGCGAATCGGCCAACCTGCTGTTGCAATGGTTGGCGAAACAAGACTCCAGCGACGCACTGATTGCGCTGGGGGATTTCAATTCCACCCCTGACACGATACAAATCCAGCGCATGCAGGCCTCGTTGCGGGATGCTCGCGCAGTGTCGGAGACACCACCTTACGGCCCTACCGAAACCTTCAATAATTTTGCTATTGGCAAAGCGCCTGAAGCACGCATCGACTATATCTTTCTCGGCCCGCGCATTCGCGTGCTCGACTACGGCGTGCTCACTGACTCCAATGGTGAGCGCTATCCCTCCGATCATTTCCCGGTTGTGGCCAGTCTGCTGATTGAATAAACCAGCGACATTGCCAACCTGTCCCCCGCACGACAACGGCAGCCTGCGCTGCCGTTGTCGTCTCAAGGGGTACCGCGGTCAGTACT
>NZ_CALMPC010000045.1:0-2293 GCF_937872235.1 uncultured Thermomonas sp. | reverse complement strand
AACCATTCTTCGTAGGCCCGGGCCACCCGTCGTGGCGTGTCCAGCAGCCCCTCGCGGGTGGGATCATCGCCGGCCCATTGCAGCAGCGTGCGCACCGCGGCTTCGGCCTGTTGGCGGCTGATGTTGTTGCGGATGTCGTCGGTCATGGCTGTGCAAATGGCGCGGCGGGGCGTGCATGGTAGCGCGCCGGCATGCCGATCAGGCAGTCAACGGTCTTCCCCCGCCCAGCAGACGCGCCGGCAGCATCAGCAGCGCACGCAGAAATGCGAACAGCGCCGAAAACGTGATGCCCACCAGCCGAAACGGCAATGCCAGCAACCAAACGAAGGGCCACAGCACCAGTGCAAGCAACGCCAGCGGCCAGCACAGCACCCATAGCAGGCACCACAGCAGCAGGATGGTCAGCAACTTCATCGTGGTCCTTGGTCTTTATGGAACGCTGCACATGCAGCGATTTGCAAGATGCAAGCGCGCATCCGGCACGGCAAGTGTTTTGCGATGAAATCGGGATAGATGCGATGAAATGGCAGGCCCGCATACCCGGCTAGCCGCACGATAATGGCGCTGGTTTTCTTGCTGGATGCAGCACCATGCCCGACTCCCGCATTCACCATGCCACGCTGCGTCAGCGCGTGGTGGATGCCGCACACGCGGCCGCCTTGATCCAGCCGGGGGAAACCGTGGCGATGAGCGGCTTTACCGGCTCCGGCTATCCCAAAGCCGTGCCGCAGGCGCTGGCCGCGCACATCGCGCAGGCGCATGCACGCGGCGAGGCCTTTCGCATCCAGTTGCTCACTGGCGCGTCCACCGCGCCGGAATTGGACGGCGCGCTGGCGCAGGTGGATGGCTTGGCGATGCGCATGCCATTCCAGAGCGACCCCAACGCACGCAAACAGATCAATGCCGGCAAGCTGGATTATCTGGACATCCATTTGTCGCATGTGGCGCAGCATGTGTGGTTTGGCTTCTACAACGAGATCGATACCGCCGTGATCGAGGTCTCTGCAATCCTTGAAGACGGCGCGCTGGTGCCCACCACCTCGGTGGGCAACAACAAGACATGGCTGGACTTGGCCAAGAAAGTCATCATCGAAGTGAACCAATGGCAGCCCGTCGAAATGCTGGGCATGCACGATATTTACTACGGTACCGCACTGCCCCCGCATCGCCTGCCGATCCCGATGGTGCATGGCGATGACCGCATCGGCCAGACCACCTTGCGCTGCGAGCCCGACAAGATTGCGGCGGTGGTATTCACCGATGCCCCCGACCGCAACAGCCCGTTCAACCCGGTGGATGCCGACAGTGCGCGCATCGCCGGACACTTGATTGATTTTCTCAAACACGAAGTGGCACGCGGCCGCTTGCCAGCCAATTTGCTGCCCTTGCAATCGGGTGTGGGCAATATCCCCAATGCGGTGCTGGCAGGCTTGGCCAGCAGCGGCTTCCACGGCCTGGAGGCATACACCGAAGTGATCCAGGACGGCATGCTGGAGCTGCTCAAATCCGGCGTGCTGCGCTATGCCTCGTGTACCGGATTTGCATTCAGCCCCGAGGCGAACGAAGAGTTCCGCCGCAATCTGGCGTTTTATCGTTCACGCATAATCTTGCGCTCGCAGGAAATTTCCAACCATCCGGAAATGGTGCGGCGCCTCGGCTGCATCGGCATGAACGGGATGCTCGAAGCCGACCTGTACGGCAACATCAATTCCACCCATGTGATGGGCAGCTCGATCATGAACGGCATCGGCGGCTCCGGTGATTTCGCCCGCAATGGCTTCTTGTCGGTATTCCTCAGCACGTCCACCGCCAAACACGGCAGCATTTCGTCGATCGTGCCGATGGTCAGCCACGTGGACCACACCGAGCACGACGTGGCGGTAATCGTCACCGAACAAGGCTTGGCCGACCTGCGCGGGCTGTCACCGAAGCAACGTGCGCGTGCCGTGATCAGCCATTGCGCACACCCGGATTACCGCGATGGACTGCAAGATTATTTTGACCGCGCTTGCCGCGACAGCTACGCCAAACACACCCCGCACCTGCTGCCGGAAGCGCTGTCCTGGCACCAACGCTGGTTGCAGACCGGGACGATGCAGCCCAGCGCAAATCGGTGACTCAGGCACCGCCCCGCGCCAGCGCGGCATCCACGCTGGCCTTGGATGCCAGCGTGCCAAAGCTGGCCGCATGCGTAGCTGCCAAACGGCTGGCGCACCAGTGGGTTGCCAGCGGATTGTTTGCACGCAGCAGGGTTGCGCCTTGCAGCAGCAGTGCAAGGCGTTCGACCAAGCGG
>NZ_CALMPC010000044.1:0-3779 GCF_937872235.1 uncultured Thermomonas sp. | reverse complement strand
AATTTTTGTTTTTCGGCCACCGGCACATCGCGAAAGCCGAAGTGGGTGGTGTCGGACGGGGTCTGTTGCGGGTTCATGGCGGGATTATCGCACCGTCGGGATTGATGGCGATCAATACAGCCCGTGTAATCACGTACAAAATGGGAAGACATCCCATTGGAGTGTCCCATGGTCCCACCACCCAGCGTCACGGCGCCGTTGTTGATCGCCGATGATCCCGCACTGGATCGCTATTTGCTGGACATCCACGGCAAGAACTTTGCGTCGCATGTCGAGAGCGGCGGGGTCGATCTGGCTACTTGGCTGGCCAGCGGCGAAGATGCGGATGAACGCAGCTTCCAAGATGCGCAGCGATTGGGCCTGCCGCTGCTGCGGCTGCCTGATGTAGCGGTGGATTCCGCCACTGCGGCCCTGTTGCCCCCGCAGCAGGCGCGCCGCTTACGGGTGGTGCCAATGCGGCTGCACAACGGGCTGTTGGCGGTGGCGATGGAAGACCCCACCAATGCGGAAGCGTTGGCGGCTGTGGAGTTTGCCACCACCCGCCACGTGTTGCCGCTGGTGGCCACCGGGCGTGGTATTCGCGAAGCTATCGCCCGCTGTTACGACCAAGTGGAAGATCGGGAAACCGTACGCAAGCTGGGGCTTGACCCACTGGCGACGGTAGCGGACAACGAAGCCGAAGCCCGCCGTCTGGCCCGCGAGCAGCCGGTGGTGCGGTTGGTGCACGATCTGATTGCCGATGCAGTGGTGCGGCGTGCCTCCGACATTCATTTGCGTCCCGGTGAACATGCGACCGATGTGCTGTACAGGATCGACGATGAATTGGTGCCGGTACGCAGCCTGATGCGCGCGCTGCATCCGGCCGCAGTCAGCCGAATCAAGGTGTTGGGTGGAATGAATCTGGCCGAACACCGCACCCCACAGGATGGGCGGACCAGCTTCACCTTGGACGATGGCACCCGTGTGGATCTGCGCATCTCCATCTTGCCGACGGTGTTTGGTGAAAGTGCGGTGGTGCGCTTGCTGGATAGCCGGCAAAGCTTATGGGATCTGGATCAGCTAGGGCTGACAGAAGCAGACCGGGTACGGGTGGAAGATGTGATGGCGCGGAGCCATGGCATGTTCCTGACCACGGGGCCCACCGGCTGCGGGAAATCCACCACGCTCTACGCAATGCTGCTGGAGCTGCGCAAGCAACGCATCAATATCCTGACGATTGAAGATCCGGTGGAATTTCATATTGCAGATATTCAGCAGATGCAGGTCAATCGCGCGGCTGGTTTCACCTTTGCCAGTGCGATGCGTAATTTCTTACGGCACGACCCGGATGTGATCATGGTCGGTGAAATCCGGGATCGTGAAACCGCAGGCATCGCGGTGGAAAGCGCGCTAACCGGGCACCTGCTCCTGAGCACACTGCACACCAATACCGCCGCCACCACGGTGACCCGCTTGCTGGATCTGGGAGTGGAGCCATATCTGTTGCGTGCCAGTTTGTTGGCGGTGATGTCGCAGCGCTTGGTGCGCTTGACCTGCCCGCATTGTCGTGAAGTGGAAGATGTGTCGGCGCATATGCGTGAAACCTTGGGCATCCATGCCGCGGAGGTGTTTTATCGCGGGCGTGGCTGCGTGCAGTGCGAAGGTTTGGGGGTCTATGGGCGGCAGGCGGTGTATGAGTTGCTGATGATGACCCCGCGCCTGCGTGAGTTGGTTGTCCCTGGTGCAGAGGCCGATACGATCCATCGGGTTGCAATGGAGGAGGGGATGACGCCGATCACGCAGGCGGCGGTAATCCTGGCGCGCAGTGGCGCGATTGCACTGGCCGAAGCATGGCGGGTGCGTGCGGACTGACGATGCCGCCGTGTGCGACACTGGCAAGCATGCATGCCATGCCCATCACCGCTTTCGATACGCAATGTATTGCCCTGCACGCGGAAGGTGCCAGCGCCTTGGTTGCTCTGCATGGTGCGCACGTCTTGTCGTGGATCCCCGCCGATGGGCGAGAGCGATTGTTCCTGTCCAAACTTACTGTCTTCGATGGGAGGGCGGCGATTCGTGGCGGTATCCCAGTGATCTTTCCGCAGTTTGGTGAGCGCGGGGCATTGCGCAAGCACGGGTTTGCCCGCAACTGCGGGTGGCGCTTCATGGGTGTGGAGTGCGGTGCGGCCGTATTCGAGCTGCGCGGTGATGGTGATGTGCATTGGCCATATCCTTTCGTGGCCTGCCTGCGAATTGGCCTGACCGCCACACGGCTCGCGGTGACACTGGAAATCGAAAATACCGGCGATACGGCGTTCGCTTTCACCGCTGCGCTGCATACCTATCTGGGCGTGGGCGACATCGCGCAGGTGCGCGTGGAAGGTCTGCAAGGTTGCGACTACGAAGACAGTGCCAACGGTGGCACCTTGCATCGGCAAAGTGATTATGCGGTGGCATTTGTGGACGAAACCGACCGCATCTACAGCGATGTGGTGGCGCCGCTCACATTGGTCGATGGCGCCCAGCGCCTTGGCATCGAACAGCAAGGTTTTACCGATGTGGTGGTATGGAACCCGGGCGCGCGTCTGGCCTCCGGGATTGCAGATTTGGAGGCCGGCGACTGGCAGCGTTTTGTCTGCATCGAGGCCGCGCAGGCGGCGCAGCCGGTGCTGTTGCAGGCGGGTGAGCAATGGCAAGGTCGGCAGCAGCTGGGTTGATATTACGGTGGCAGGGTGCGCTGGATGTGCGGGCGTGTTGAAATACTGGCTTGCCGTTTTGTTGCACAGAGAATTCCGATGAAATCCATTGCGATTGCGTTGTGTCTGGCCCTGAGTGCTTGCAAGGGTGAAGATCCGGAGGCCGCCGGCAAGGCTGCCGCCGCACAGAAAGCCGCGCAAGAACAGGCCGCCGAAGTGATGGAAAAGCAATTCAACGAGGCCGTGGCGGCGCACAACTGGCGCTTGGCCAAGGGCTATGGGGAAGTGCTGCAAGTGGATCATCCGACCACCGATGCGGCAGCGCGGGTCAAGGATCAGCTGGAAGCTGTGCGTGCCAAGGCCGAGGCCGAAGCCCAGCAGCAACGTTTGGCGGCGCTATGGGATTATGGTGATGAGTTGGTTAAGCCCAATGGGCACCAACTGTCGGCGGCGATTTATTCGCAAGAGCCGGTGGACACCGATGGTGGTGGTGCCCATCCGATTCGTTTGATTTTTCGCGATCACCCCAGCTGGGGCCGCAGCGCTTATCTGGTGTTGCAGGCGGGTGATTTCGACTGTTATAGCGGCTGCAAATTGAAGGTCACACTGGATGGCAAAGTGGTGAGCTTGCCCGGCTCACGGCCGAAGACCGACGAGGCCATCGCGATGTTTGTTGATGACCACAAAGCGTTGTGGAAGCTCGCTAAAACCGGCAAGCAACTGTCCATTGAATTTCCCACCAAAGCCGTGGGCAAACGCACCGCGCAGTTTGAGGTGAGTGGTTTGCAGTCAGAAAAACTGCCGAAGTGGAATTGAGCTTGCTCAATCAGGGGCGGAAGACATCAGGCATGCTTGATGTCTTCCATCCACGCTTGCCTTATGTCAGCGCGTACCCAAACTGCTGGCGGAATTGTTCGGCAAATTCGTCGTAGTCGAAACGCTGGTTCTGGGTGCCGGGGTGCTCCACCTTGAGTGCGCCCATCAGGTTGCCCAGGCGGCCAATGGTCATCCAGTCATAGCCTTTTTCGATGCCGAAGATCAGCCCGGCACGGAATGCATCGCCGCAGCCGGTGGGGTCGGTGACGCGGCGTTCATGCGCTGGCG
>NZ_CALMPC010000043.1:0-10250 GCF_937872235.1 uncultured Thermomonas sp. | reverse complement strand
AACCGGCGTCGCGGGTGGTACATCACGAAGGTGTGTCCAATGGCACCGACACCGGCGCCGGTATCAAGGCCTATCAAGTGCGCAATGCGCAGATATTTTTTGAGCGTTGGCGCAGCGTGTTGGAGGCGGAGCATTTTGCCAACGCCGAGCATGTGTTTTTGGCGAGCGATCGCGGCCAGTGCAAACAGCGCACGGTGCTGGTGGTGGACCACTACGTGCCGCAGCCCGATCGCGATGCGGGCTCGCGCGCCACTTGGCAAGTGCTGGAACAATTGGTCGCACACGGCTGTAACGTCAAATTCTGGCCGGACAATCTGTATTTCGATCCAGACTACGCACCGGCCTTGCAGCAGCTGGGCGTAGAAGTCCTGCACGGTGGCGAATACGTCGGCAAGTTTGCCGACTGGGTGGCCGAAAACGGGCGCTATTTGGATGTCGTCATCCTCAACCGCCCGCATATTGCCGTGGACTACATTCAGCCGTTGCGCCAGCACAGCCGTGCGCGCGTGCTGTACTACGGGCACGACATCCACCATCTGCGTATGCAACAGCAATTGCAGTTGCAGCACGATGCCGCCGTGCATGCCGAGATGCTGCGTTTTCGCGATATGGAATGGGCGATGTGGCGCGACGCCGACGTGGTGTTGTATCCCTCCGATGAAGAAACCACGCACGTCCGCCACTGGCTGCACGCGCATGCGGGCAAAGCGCAGGCCTGCACCATCCCGCTATATGGCTATGCCAATGTGGCCGGTGATCAAACCACCAGCTTGGCCATGCGGCGCGACATTTTGTTTGTGGCCGGCTTTGCGCATCCGCCCAATGTGGATGCCGCCACCTGGCTGGTGCAGGACATTCTGCCGTTGGTGCAATTGCGGCATCCGCAGGTGCATTTGCATTTGGTCGGCTCCAATCCCGCGGCATCCGTGCAGGCCTTGGCAGGCCCACATGTCAGCGTGACCGGCTATGTCAGCGACACCGAATTGGCCGGGTATTACGCCCGTTGCCGCGTCGCCACCGCACCGCTACGGTTTGGCGGTGGGATGAAAGGCAAGGTGCTGGAAAGCATGTGCCACGGCCTGCCGATGGTGACCACCGGCGTGGGTGTGCAGGGGTTGGCGAAGGCAGGTTTTTTACCGCATGCCGACAGCGCACAAGCGCTTGCCGATGCCATCTGCATACTGCTGGACGACGATGCGCATTGGTGCGATATCTCCCGCGCAAGCACTGCTTTTATCGACGCAGAGTATTCCAAAGCCGCACTGTGGCGGGTGCTGGTGGAGCAGTTGGGGGCGGGGCGCGGCCGCGCGCGCAAGTACATTATGATAGATGGGTAATTCATCGTCAGCGCAGCGCGGCTTGCTACAGCACGCGCTTGGGCACTTGGCACGTAGCGCGCACGCATTTCCTCACCATACAACTCCGGAGAAATCCATGCAGTATCGCAATATTTCGATGTCCGTCCTCGCGGCTGCCGTTCTCGTGCTGGCGGCATGCTCGCAGCCGGTGCCGCCGGCTGACAATGTGTCCGCCAGTGCCCCAGCCGCAACGGCGACGCCAGAGCCGCCGGCGACCAAGGTCGAGGCGGGGGTGACGTTCTCGGTCGAACCGGGCAGCGTGCATGCTTGCCCGGGCCAAGACCGTGCAACTTCAACCGTGACGTGGGATGTACAGCGACCCGAAGTCAAACAGGTGAAAGTACTGATCAGCGATGCCACCACGCCAGGAAAGAAAACGTTGGCGATGATGGCCCCCCAGGGCGAAGCCAAGACGGGGAACTGGGTGGTTGCCGGTATGACGATCGAGCTGGTCAACGCAGAAGATGGCGCGTTGCTGGCAAGTCATACAGTCAAGGCGTTGCCGTGTAACT
Organism: uncultured Thermomonas sp.; assembly: GCF_937872235.1. Taxonomy (NCBI): domain Bacteria; kingdom Pseudomonadati; phylum Pseudomonadota; class Gammaproteobacteria; order Lysobacterales; family Lysobacteraceae; genus Thermomonas; species uncultured Thermomonas sp. Next base: position 8,380 of record NZ_CALMPC010000043.1, on the reverse strand, counting down.
GACCGAAATTCATATCGTTTGAGTTTTGATAGATGACTCGCGAAACGTCTTTTCATTCAAAGCCGGCAGCGTATGTTGCCGGTTTTTTTTGTGTGCTTCCCATTCTGGCAACACTGCTGGTGGCGGCAAGTCATACGGATCTGCGGCTTTCCTTTCTGGGTAGTATGCCGCTGGTGTTGCGTTACCTCATGCTGGTGGCCGTGCCGGCCCTGGCGCTGTGGGGGCTGGTTCGGGTTAGCGGCCGCAAGCTGGCAGTTGCCACGCTCCTGCTGCTGGGTAACGCCAGTGCTTTTGTGGTTTTTGTGGGCTTGGCGCAGTCAGCGGCTTTACTGCTGCTGGTGGCCGTTGCCGCGGTGCTGGGGTGTTGTTTGTTGCCTGCAAGCGAACGACCAGAAACAGCGCAGATAGATGTCGTCTTGCTGGGAGTGTTGCTGATTGTGGGAGGGCTGGGTTGGATGCTGCCCATTCCGATGCACTCTGCAAGTCTTTATCTGGCGGTATCTTGCGCCGCGTTGGTGCTGGGTTGGCGACGCCTGTGCGTCGCTGCGGGCGGTGCTGGTCGGCAATGGTCAGCGGCGGTCGCAGCGCATCCTGCTGCGGCAGCATTCGCTGTCTTGGTGGCAGGCTTTGCGGCGATTCCTGCGTGGCTGCCATCCATGACGCCGGACGACAACGCTGCGCATTTATTGCTGTCGCAGCAATTGCGTATCGACGGTTATTCCAGGCTGGATGTCTCCAGTCAGCTCTTTGCGGTAGCACCGTGGTTCAACAATACGCTGCATGCTTTGCTGACGTTGCTGCAAGGGAGCGATGCGCGTTCTGCAGTCGGTGCGTGGTGGTTGGTGGTGGGCTGCTTGGGTGCCTATCGTTTGGCCAAAGCGCTTGGTGCGCAGCAATCTTATCCGTGGCTCGCGGCGGCGCTGTATGCAAGCCACCCACTGACTGCCTATTTTGGGATGACGCTGCAAGTCGATGGTGCATCGGCGGCACTGTTGATGCATTTGCTTGCAGCCTGTGTTGGGTTGGATTGGCGCGGCACAACGGCGAATGCATCGCCATGGGTGCTCGGTGCACTGTGTGGCGCATTGATGGCGCTGAAAATCACCAATGCAATTTATGTCGGTGTGATTGGGGTATGGCTGACTTGGCGATTTGTTGCCAAGCAAGACTACGCCCGCCTTGCATGCATGATCGCGGTTGCTGCTGTGGTTGCCGCAAGTAGCTATGTGTATGCGACGGTCATCACCGGGAATCCGGTGTTCCCGTTGTTCAATGGGATATTCAAGTCGCCGTATTTCCCGGCGATCAATTTCAATGATGTGCGCTGGCATGCGGGGGTTTCTCTGGCAAGTGCTTGGGATTTGACCTTTGCAACCTCGCGCTACATGGAAGCATTTGCCGGTGCAGCGGGCTTGTGCCTGCTGGCATTGATCGGCGCATGGTTGCTGGCACTACGCGGTGGCTGGCTGGCGGCAGTGACTGTGTTTGCATTTGCGAGCGGGTTGCTGGTGTTTTCGCAGGTGCAATATCTGCGTTATATCTTCCCGGCACTGGCGGTGTTGGGGACGGTTGCGGTTGTGGTGTTTTCTCGCTTGAGCAACCCCCGGATATGGGGAGGGGCATTGCTGTTGCTGATTGTTGCGCAGTGTGGCCTAGTGCGATCGACGACGTGGCTATTGCTCTGGGGAGCAGAGCAGCAATTATTGGCTGGCGGGCCCGAGGCAGTGCCCGACGTCGAGCGCGCCTTTGTCCCCGAACGGGCGTTGTTGCGCCGGCTTAACGCACAACAATCGCGGTATTGTCTGTTGTTTGCAGAAAAGACCACCAGCTACATTGCCTTGGCACCTGCCAAATCGCTGGCCGTGGGCTTTTATGACCCCAAGATGCGCGCCTTGGCCAAATCGGCCCAAAGCGATGTCACTGGCGGGAAGTGGATCAGCATGATCCAGAACATTGGGTTCACCCATGTCGAGTTCCGGCCGGGGCAAGCGCCGCCAGGTTTGATACCGGCTTTGCGCACGCTGGGATTCCAGTTGTTGGATAGTGAGGGTGAAGCCCAGCTATGGGCGAAGCTAGGGGCGGACCCATCGGCATGTCTTGATGGCACGATTGCGCCACGCAACGAAGTCCGCCGGTTGCTCTCACTCAAGCAATGATCTTCCTTTCCTTCCACTGCATGTGTTGTTTGGATACCTGATGCACTCCATCGCATATCACCTTGCCAAGAAGCAGGACAACTTCCAGTTGCTGCGCATCATCGCCGCGCTGATGGTGATCTACGGCCATAGCTTTGCGCTGGCGCAGGATATTGGCACGAAGGACATCTTCCTGCGTTTTGCTTGGCCGATGTATAGCGGAGATATCGCGGTGGCGATGTTCTTTGTGATTAGCGGTTTCATGGTGTCCGGGAGTTACATCGGGCGCGCCAATCTGACCGAATTCATGCTGGCCCGTTTGTTGCGCATCGTCCCGGCAATGTTGGTGGTCTTGTTGGTTTGCACCTGTGTGGGGGTTGTCTTCACCACGCTAGATGCTCGCGCCTATTTTGCATCCTCCGACACATGGCGCTATCTCGTGCAGAACTTGCGGTTCTCGTCTGACATGGTGTGGACATTGCCGGGTGTCTTTCAAGGGCATCGCTTGCAGCCGGTGAACGGGTCGTTGTGGACACTGCCAGCAGAAATGCGGATGTACCTGTTGGTTGCAGCGATGGGGGTGTTGGGATTATTGCGAGGGTGGCGGCTGGGCACGCTTGCTGTGCTGCTATTGATCATCGCCGGAATACTGCACCCACGATTGTTGCCGCTACATACCGACTGGTTACGCTTGGCCGCTTATTTTTGTGTCGGGATTCTTGCGCAATTGCACAAGGAGAGGATCGAGATCCGTCACGATGTCATGTTCGTCTTGGTATTTCTGACCTATATCAGTTACAACACCGATAGCTTCATTTGGTTGTTTGGGGCAACGGTGTCTTATTTTTGCTTCTGGTTTGCCTACCGTACGCCTTACATCGATCTTGGGAAATTTGGCGACCCGTCGTATGGCATTTATCTGTGGGGCTGGCCGCTGCAACAAGCAATGATTTCGTGGTTCCCAAGCATGACGCCTACGCCGAATTTTTTACTTGGTGCGGCAGCGGCGGTGATGATGGGTAGCCTGTCTTGGCACGCCATCGAACGACCAGCGTTGTCACTCAAGGGGCGAATCGGCCGTTGGCTTGCACGGTTGCAGGCGCGACGTGGTGTTACTGCAGCGGGAGTGGATAAAGCATGAAACAAGCAATCATTATCGTGGGTGTGTTGTGCCTGGCCGCGTGCAGTCAGGAGGTACCAAGTCCGCCTGCCCCCGCCCCCGTGCCCGCACCGGCAACAGCGCAACAGGTGCAAGCTGCGGCAAGCCGCCTGTCGCCCGACAAATTCGCCATTGCATTGACGGACGTGGATTGCACCGCTGCACCGGTCGCCATTGCGCATGTCACATGGGCCGCCGGCGCACTCGCCGCCGACGGTGTTTCCATTTATGTGGAAAGCCCCGGGAATGCCCGCAAGTTGTGGCTTGAAGGTGCCGCCAATGGCAAGGCAGATAGCGGGAAGTGGGTGTTTCCGGATAGCCGTTTCACCTTGCAAAATCGCACCAGTGGCGAGGTTCTTGCGCAGCACGATGTAGGCAAGCTTGCGTGCCCAGCGACGTGAATGAGGTGAGTGCGATGGCGCACGCTGCGGCCTACACGACGGCGGATGCCACGGCAGCATGTTCTGCAGTGGCCGTCGTCATCCCCTGCTACAAGGTTGCTACGCACATCTTGCCGTTGCTGGCGCGGATTGGCCCGGAGGTGGCTTACATCATTGTGGTCGATGATGCCTGCCCGGAAGGGTCTGGCGATGTGGTGAAGGCGCGTTGTACCGATCCCCGGGTGGAGGTGGTGTTTCATCCGCGAAATTTGGGTGTGGGGGGCGCGGTTATCACCGGATATCAACGTGCGATTGCACGCGGCGCGGCGGTCATCGTCAAGCTCGATGGTGACGGGCAAATGGATCCAGCATTGCTACCAAGCTTCGTGGCACCGGTGTTGTCTGGCAATGCCGACTACACCAAAGGCAATCGCTTTTATGACCTGCGTTACATCACCCGGATGCCGGCACTTCGCTTGGTTGGCAATGCAATGCTGTCGTTCCTCAACAAGTTCTCGACCGGCTACTGGGATATTTTTGATCCTACCAATGGTTACACCGCAATTTCGGCAAAGGTGGCGGCTGTGCTGCCGTTGGATCGCGTCAGTGCGCGTTATTTTTTCGAATCCGACATGCTGTTTCGGCTAGGAACCTACCGGGCGGTGGTGCGCGATGTACCGATGGATGCGCACTATGGCGATGAAGTCAGCAATCTGAAAATCGGCAAGGTATTGCCGGAATTCTTGCGCAAGCATGTGCGCAACTTCAGCAAGCGAATTTTCTACACCTACTTTTTGCGTGATGTGTCCGCCGCCTCACTGGAGTTGTTGGCGGGGCTCGCACTGATGGTATTTGGTGCCGGCTATGGCGGCTGGCACTGGTGGTTGTCGGTCACCACCGGTCAAGTGGCGGCGACGGGTGTGATCATGCTGGCGGCGATGCCGGTATTGATTGGCCTGCAACTGCTGCTGGCGTTCTTGTCCTATGACATTGCCAGCGTGCCCAAGCACGCGCTGTCCGCGCGTTTGCAAGTGTGCTTGCAGGAACCTCCACAATGATCAAATCCGAATTCCTCACCCCGAGCAATGTGGCATTGATCGTGGGCACCATTTTGCTGCTGTCATTGGGGCAGGTGTTGTTCAAGGCAGCATCCGCGCAGATCGTGGTGAGCCAGCCTGCAAGTTGGGTGTCATTGCCTTTGCTGGCAGCATTAGTGGTTTATGGGCTGGCCACCGGCTTATGGCTGGTGGTGCTGTCACGGGTGCCGCTGTCGTTCGCGTTTGCGTTTTACGGGCTTGCATTTTTGCTGGTGCCCTTGCTGGCGGCGTTGTTTTTGCGTGAACCTTTGCGCTGGCAGGTGTTGGTGGGCGGCATCGTCATCCTGTGCGGCATTGCCATTACGTCTTGGGGTGCGCGTACGTGATGAACGTGTGTCCAGCTTGTGGTGGCGCGCTTGTTGCTGGTCTGCGCCCTTGGCATGTGTGCTGCACCGATTGTGATTACGAAGGCAGCACACTTACGCCGCATATCCTTGAACAGGCCGATGGCGGTGATTTGGATGAGGCCGCGCGCGAACAAGGGCTTGCGCATCTGCGTAAGATCAATTTTGAGCGGCTGTTCCATTGGCTAAGCCAGCACACATCGCGCCTGTGCGGCAAGCCGCGCCTGCTGGATGTCGGCTGCGCGCATGGCTGGTTTATCGAGCGTGCGGCATCGCGCTTTGAAGTCACCGGTATCGAGCCGGATGCTGCCGTTGCGGCAGCGACGCGCGCGCGTGGTCTGCCGGTGCGCGGCGGGTTTTTCCCGGATGTGCTGACACCTGCGGAATGCTTTGATGTCATCGTGTTCAACGATGTGCTGGAACATATCCCGGACATCAATGCCACCTTGGCTGCGTGTTGGCAGCACCTAGCCCCGGGTGGCTGCGTGATTGTCAACGCACCGTCGAGCCGAGGGTTTTTGTATCGCTTATCGCGACAGTTGGCGCGGCTAGGCATGGATGCATCGTTCGGGCGCATGTGGCAGCTTGGCTTCCCATCGCCGCATGTGCACTATTTTGCCAGCGACAATCTTGCACGGCTGGCAGGCAAGGCGGGCTTCGTGCTGGAAGCGCAAACACGGCTGCCTTCGGTGGCGGTGCGTGGGCTGTATGCGCGGATTCGTTACTCGCGTGAGGTCTCTGCAATCAAGGCGCTGACGCTGACGGTTGCTATGACCTTGCTCGCGCCGTTTTTGGCGGTGTTGCCGGCAGATATCGAAGTGTGGATCCTGCGTCGCCCACAACGGGATTGATGCGGCACGGTGTTCGCTAAGCGAAAATGTGGATGAGGAGCAAGGTGCATGCAGGCAGTCGAGATCACGGAGAGTGCATGCGCACCCACGCCCACCCTCAGCGTGTTGGTGCCGGTGTACAACGAAATTGAAGTACTGCCAGCGTTCCACCAGCGCATGACGGCGGTGTTGCGTGCCAGTGTGGATACGTATGAAGTGTTGTATGTCAACGACGGCAGCAGTGATGGTTCGTTGGCATGGCTGGAGCAGTTGTGTGGGGTGGATGCCAATGTGGCACTGGTCGATTTGAGCCGCAATTTCGGCAAAGAAATCGCCATGGCCGCCGGTCTTGACCACGTGCGTGGCGAGGCCGTGGTGGTGATCGATGCCGACTTGCAAGACCCGCCAGAGTTGATCCCGCAATTGCTGACCCAATGGCGTGCCGGCTACGACAATGTGTATGCAAGGCGTCGCCGGCGTGAAGGCGAGACATGGCTAAAAAAATTCAGCGCAGCGTGGTTTTATCGCATCATCCGAAAACTCTCGCGTGTGGATATTCCGCAAGACACTGGTGACTACCGCCTGCTCAGTCGGCGCGCAGTGGAGTCGGTGCGCGCATTGCGTGAACAGCACCGGCTGATGAAGGGCTTGTTTGCGTGGGTGGGTTACCCTTCGGTGGCAGTGGCGTATGACCGCGATCCGCGCCATGCCGGGCACACCAAATTCAACTACTGGAAGCTGTGGAACGTGGCCATCGAGGGCATTACCTCGTTCACCATCGCGCCGCTCAAATTGGCAACGTATTTTGGTTTGCTGGTGGCGGTGCTGGCCTTCATTGCGATGGCGGTGTTGATTGCCAAAACCTGGTTGTACGGCGATCCGGTGAAGGGCTACCCATCGTTGATGTGCGTGATTTTGTTCTTGGGCGGCATTCAATTGACCGCGCTGGGGATGTTGGGCGAATACATCGGGCGCATGTTCAACGAGGTCAAACGACGGCCACTGTATTTCACCAAGCAATATGTGCCGTCACGTCATGGCCAGCGCTGAGTTGCGCGTGTTGGCGCGGCAGAGCGTGGGCTATGGCATCGTTGGCCTGCTTGCGCTGGCAGTGGATTGGAGCTGCTTTGTGGCGCTGACGTGGTGCGGCATGGCGGTCGTTCCTGCCAATTTGTTGGCACGGATCAGCGGTGCCGGGATTTCTTACGGGCTCAATGGCAAATATACGTTTCGTGGCCCGCAGGGCAGCCGGCTGGGGTGGCGGCGTTTTATGCGGTTTGCATCGGCATGGGTGGTGGTGACGATCATCGGGACGATCGCCATGCAGATGATCCACACCCAAGTGGGGATGCATTGGGCATGGCTGGCAAAGCCCGTCGTCGAGGTTGCCTTGGCCGGGATCAGTTTTCTGACCTATCGGCTATGGATTTATCGCTGATAGGTGCGTAGGGACACACGCTGCAATTGCGCCGCCTGCCGGAACAGGCGGCGTCGCCAACGTGGCAATCAACCCAGCGCCGCTTCCAGCTCCGGCAAGATCTGGAACAGATCGCCCACCAAGCCAAGATCGGCAATTTCAAAAATCGGCGCATCGCCATCTTTGTTGATGGCCACGATGGTGCCGGCATCCTTGATTCCGGTCAGGTGTTGGATGGCACCGGAGATGCCCACCGCCACATAGAGTTCGGGCGCAATGATTTTCCCGGTTTGCCCCACTTGCAGGTCGCTGGGCACGTAGCCGGCATCCACCGCCGCGCGCGATGCGCCCACGCCGGCACCGAGTTTGTCGGCCAGCGCGTAGATGATTTTGAAGTTTTCTTCCGAGCCCACACCGCGGCCACCGGAGACCACGCGCTTGGCGCTTTGCAGGTCGGGGCGGTCGGTTGCGCCGGCGGTCAAGCCCACGAAGCGGGTGTGGCGGGGCAATGCGGCATCGACGCTGACCGCTTCAATGCTGGCGCTGCTACCTTGCGCCGCTTCCGGCCATGATGCGGTGCGCACAGTGGCCACCACGGTTTGATCCGCCGGAGCCTGCACGCTGATGATCGCGTTGCCAGCGTAGATCGGGCGTTTGAAGGCATGTGCGCCGTCCACCGCCATCAAGTCGGAGATCTGGTTGACCCCCAGCAGCGCGGCCACGCACGGCATCAGGTCCTTGCCGAAGGTGGTGGAGGGGCCAAGCACATGGCTGTAGCCTGCGGCCAGCGCGGCAATCTGCGGGGCCTGTACTTGCGCGATGGCGTGCGCGTTGGCGGCATTGGTCACGCTCAGGACCTTGTTCACACCGGCAATCTGCGCGGCTTGCGCGGCCACGGCGGCGGGGTCTGCGGCCAGCACCACGATGTCGATGACGGCCGGTGCCAGTGCCTGCGCAGCAGACACGCATTTGGCGGTGGCGGCGTTGAGTTCGCCGTTCAAGTGTTCGGCGACGATGA
>NZ_CALMPC010000042.1:0-19001 GCF_937872235.1 uncultured Thermomonas sp. | reverse complement strand
TCCGCACACGATAAACAACTGCGCGCATCACTCCACCCCCAATGCCCGCAACATGCCACGCGCCTTGGCACGGGTTTCGTCCAGCTCACGTTGCGGGTCGGAATCCATCACGATGCCGGCCCCGGTGCGAAAACGCAGCGTTGCGTCTGCCAGTTCGGCACTGCGGATCAGGATATTCAAATCCATCGCGCCATCGCGATTCAGCCAGCCCATCGCGCCGGTGTAGGCGCCGCGGCCCACGCCTTCCAACTCGGCGATGATCTGCATGCAGCGCACCTTCGGGCAGCCGGTAATGGTGCCGCCCGGGAACACCGCCGCAATCGCCTGGCCTGGCGTCACATCCGTGCGCAGTTGGCCGCGCACATTGCTGACGATGTGGTGCACATGCGCATAACTTTCCACCACCATCAACTCATCCACCTGCACGCTACCGACTGCGCACACACGGCCCAGATCATTGCGCTCCAAGTCGATCAACATCACATGTTCGGCGCGTTCTTTGGGGTGCCCGACCAATTCCTGGATGCGCTCGGCATCATCGTCGCCGGCAAAGCGCGGGCGGGTGCCGGCAATTGGGCGGGTTTGCGCAATGCCTTGCCGCACAGCTAGCAGGCGCTCGGGGGAGGCGCTGACCACACTGCCCCACGGGCTGCGGAAGATGCCGGCGAACGGAGCCGGATTGTGCGTGCGCAATTGCTGAAACAGCGCCGCCGGATCCAGCGCGGCAGCAAAGTGCGCTCGCCAACCGCGCGACAAATTGGCTTGAAACACATCGCCCTTGGCCAGATAGTCCAGCACCCGGATGACGCCATCGAGATACTGCTGCGCCGGATCTTCGTCGATGCAGGTGGGTGGCGACCATGCGGGCAATGGCGGCACGCTGCGGGCACGTTCGGTATCGTCCACGATGCGCTGCAGGACACCGTCGGCAGCGTGTTCTGCCAGTGCGATGCATGCGCCGCTGGCGCGATCCCGCAGCGCCGCCGCCGGGCATCGCAACGCCACTGCAATCGGCAGCGCACCATCGGCCTGTGGTAATTGCAACACCGGCTCGATCTGTTGCGCCAATTCATAGCCCAGCAGCAGCGCCCAGCCACCACGAAACGGCGGCATCTCGGCCGCCGCCGGCGCTTGTTCGCAGCGAATGCCGCGCCAGTGGGCGTCCAGCACATCCAGAAAATGGCCTGGGATGATCTCACCGGCCAGCGTGCGCACCATGCCATCACGATGCAGCGCGAAGCCTTCGCCACTGTGCGCCAGCAGCATGTCCCAACGCCCCAATGCACCACCGCTGGTGGATTCCAGTAGCACCGGGTAGCGCAATGGATCCAATCGATGCAGTGCCAGCAGGTCGATATCAGCGGAAAGCGTGTGCGTTTGCATCATCTCTAACCGCCATTCCCACGCCAAGGCAATCCAGTGATTGCTGCGAACGATAAAACTGGATTCCGGCCGGCGCGGGAATGACGAGCACGACTGCAAACGATCCGAAAATCATCACATCCGTTTGAACACCAAGGTGCCATTGGTGCCGCCAAAGCCAAAGCCGTTGGACACCACCACATCCACCTTGGCCTGCCGCGCCACGTTGGGCACATAGTCCAAATCGCAGCCTTCGCCGGGGGTTTCCAGGTTGATGGTGGGCGGGATGATGCCGGTTTGCAGCGCCTTGATCGCATAGATCGCTTCCACCCCACCCGCAGCACCCAGCAAGTGGCCGGTCATCGACTTGGTGGACGACACCATCACCTTGTGGGCGTGCTCGCCCAGTGCACGCTTGATCGCCAGCGTTTCCGCCAGATCGCCCAGCGGGGTGCTGGTGCCGTGCGCGTTGAGGTAGCCCACGTCCTCCGGGTTCACCCCGGCGTCGCGGAACGCCATCGCCATGCAGCGCGCCGGGCCTTCGCCGTTTTCGCTGGGCGCGGTCATGTGGAAGGCATCCGAGCTTGCACCAAAGCCGGCCAGCTCGCAGTAGATGCGCGCGCCGCGGGCCTTGGCGTGTTCGTATTCTTCCAGTACCAAAATGCCGGCACCATCACCCAATACAAAACCATCGCGGTCTTTGTCCCATGGCCGCGAAGCGCGGGTGGGATCGTCGTTGCGGGTGCTCATCGCCTTCATCGCGCAGAAGCCGCCCATCGCCGTGGGTGAGCTGCCGCGCTCGGCACCACCGGCAAACATCACATCGGCATCGCCGTACTGGATCATGCGCATTGCCATGCCAATCGAATGGTTGGCGGTGGCGCAGGCGGACACCGCAGAGAACGTAGGCCCCTTGATCCCGGTGGCCAGTGACAACTGACCCGGCATCATGTTGATGATGGTGGACGGAATATAGAACGGGCTGATTTTGCGCACCCCGCCCTCATGCAATTTGATCGCGGTTTCTTCGATACCCCAGATCCCGCCGATGCCCGCACCAATCAGCGCGCCGATGCGCTCGGCATTGGCCTCGGTGACCTCCAGGCCGGCATCGTCCTTGGCCATCAGCGAGGCGGCCATGCCGTAGTGCAGGAAGTGGTCCATTTTTTTGGCGTCTTTCGGGTTCACCCATTGGGTGATGTCGAAGCCGCGAATTTCACCCGCAATGCGGGTCGGATAGGTGGCGGCATCAAAGCCTTCGACCATGCTGATGCCGGAACGGCCGTTGCAGATACCATCCCAATTGCTGGCCAGATCCAACCCCAGCGGCGAGATGATGCCCATCCCGGTGACGACGACGCGGCGCTTCGACATGGTGACTCCTCGATCCATCATTCAACACGTTGGACATTCAATACGGCATAACACGCAGGGCCGCAGAAGCGGCCCCGGTGCAGCGGCAATCACGCACACAGCCAAGCCGCGAGGTGATTGCGCAGGTACCCCTTGCGGGGCAAGACTCACGCCTTGACGTGGGCCTTGATGTAGTCGATCGCGGCCTGCACGGTGCTGATCTTCTCGGCATCTTCGTCCGGGATTTCGCACTCGAACTCTTCTTCCAGCGCCATCACCAGCTCCACGGTGTCCAGCGAGTCCGCACCCAGATCGTCCACAAACGATGCGCTGGTGGTGACGTCTTCTTCCTTGACGCCCAGTTGTTCAATGACGATCTTCTTGACGCGTTCTTCGATGGTGCTCATGTCTGGTTGCTCCTCCCGGGAATCGGGTTCAGTGGACAAGTTTACGTGAAAGCCGTGCGCTGCAACATCGCCCGCCCGGCGTGAAAAACAAGGGCACGCCTCAAGGCATGTACATGCCGCCGTTGACGTGCAGGGTTTCGCCGGTGATGTAGCTGGCGCTGGGACTGGCAAGGAAGGCCACCGCATTGGCAATATCGGCCGGCTCGCCCAAGCGGCCCAGCGCGATCTGGCCCAGCATCGCGTCCTTGGCCGCATCCGGCAGGTCGGCGGTCATATCGGTGGCAATGAAACCGGGGGCCACCACATTCACGGTGATCCCGCGCGAGCCGATTTCCTTGGCCAACGATTTGGAAAACGCGATGATGCCGGCCTTGGCCGCGGCGTAGTTGGCCTGCCCGGCATTGCCGGTCAGCCCGATGACGGAGGCGATATTGATGATGCGGCCCTTGCGCGCCTTCATCATCCCGCGCAGCACGGCTTTGGAGGCACGGAACACGGAGGTCAGATTGGTATCGAGGATGACCTGCCAATCCTCATCTTTCATCCGCATCAACAAGTTGTCGCGGGTGATGCCGGCGTTGTTGACCAGAATGGAGATATTGCCAAATTCGCTGGATACCGCCTCCACCAACGCTTCGATTGCGCCCGCTTCATTGACGTTCAAACGGCGGCCGTGGCCACCCGCAGCAGCCAAGCGCTCGCCGATCGCTTGCGCGCCAGCATCCGATGTGGCGGTACCGATCACGGTTGCGCCCTGTGCGGCCAGCGTATAGGCAATCGCCGCACCGATCCCGCGCGATGCGCCGGTCACCAGGACTACTTCGCCCTGCAACAATCCATTCATGCGTTCCATTCCTCGATGGCGGCGGCAAAATCCGCCGGTGTGCCCAACGCACGCGCGTCAAGCGATTTGTCGATGCGCTTGATCAGGCCGGCCAGCACCTTGCCCGGCCCACATTCGCCGATGCGGTCAACGCCGCGTGCGGCCAATGCCTGCACGCAGCCATTCCACTGCACCGGCAGATACAACTGGCGCACCAGCGCGTCGCGGATCGCGTCCACACTGGCATGTGCCTGGGCATCCACGTTTTGCACCACCGGCAGCGCCGGCACGTTCCAATCCAGGCCGACCATGGTCTGCGCCAAGCGGTTCGCCGCTTCGCGCATCAAGGGCGTGTGTGAGGGCACACTGACCGCCAACTTGACGGCCTTGCGCACGCCGCGTTCAACCAACAGCGCCAGCGCACGATCCACCGCCGCCGCATCGCCACCAATCACGATCTGGCCCGGCGAGTTGTAATTGGCGGGCACCACCACTTGTGCACCCGAAGCCTCCATGCACACGGCTTCCACCAGTGCATCGTCCGCACCCAACACGGCCGCCATTGCCCCCACCCCAGCCGGGGCAGCGTCCTGCATCAATTGCCCGCGAATGCGCACCAAATGTGCGCCGTCTTTCAACGACAGCGCACCGGCTGCCACCAGAGCCGTGTATTCCCCCAGGCTATGTCCCGCCAGCACGGCAGGCGTTGCGCCACCCTGCTGCTGCCACAAGCGCCACACCGCAATGCCCGCCGCCAACAATGCCGGCTGGGTATATTCGGTGCGGCCCAGCATTTCTTCCGGCCCCGCCTGCGAGAGCGCCCACAAATCCACGCCAGCGCCGTCCGAAGCTTCTTCGAAGGCTGCCTTGATCGACGGATGCAATTCCGACAGTTCGGCCAACATGCCGATTGACTGGGAGCCCTGGCCGGGAAACACCAAGGCGAGTGCGTGGGGTTGATTGGCTGCGTTCACGCGATGAAAACCATACTGAAAAGACGCAGGCCAACGGCCCGCAGTGGGCCGAGCATGATACGAGCAAACACTCTAGGTTGTCTGTACTTGGGCGTATGGAAGAGGCTCAATACCGGCACCCAGCCTCGGACTTGGCTGGCCCCTGACCCCGTTCACGGCCACCAAGCCGCCGCCGGATCAGTAGCGGATCAGCGCCGAACCCCAGGCAAACCCGCCACCGAAGGCCTCCAGCAGGATCAACTGCCCGCGCTGCACCTTGCCCGAGCGCACGGCTTCGTCCAGTGCCAACGGCACCGAGCCGGATGAGGTGTTGCCGTGCTTGTCGACGGTGATGATGACGCGCTCCATCGACATATCCAGCCGCTTGGCGGTAGCTTCGATAATGCGCAGGTTGGCTTGATGCGGCACCAGCCAGTCCAGTGCGGTCTTGTCCAACCCATTGGCCACTAGGGCTTCATCGACCACCGCATCCAGCGCCTTCACCGCATACTTGAAGACGTCGTTGCCAGCCATCATCACGCGCACACCGGCATTGGGCTCGTCCGGCTTGAAGCCGGCCGATACCCCCACCGGATTCCACAGCAAGTCTTTTTTGCCGCCATCGGCGTGCATATGCGTGCTGAGGATGCCGGTACTGTCGTCGGCCTTCAGCACCACTGCGCCGGCACCGTCGCCAAACAACACACAGGTGTTGCGATCATTCCAGTCCAGCATCCGGGTCAGGGTTTCCGCGCCAATGACCAACGCGGTCCTGGATGCGCCGCTACGGATGAATTTATCCGCCACGGTCAGCGCATAGACAAAGCCAGAGCAAGCGGCATTGACATCGAAGGCCGGGCAGCCGGCCACACCCAACTTGCGCTGGATGATGGTGGCAGTGGAGGGGAAAATCAGATCCGGCGTGGTGGTGCCGACCACAATCAGGTCAATTTCGTCCGCCGAAACGCCTGCCGCTTCCAGTGCGCGCAGCGCCGCTTGGTAACCGAGATCGGAGGTCAGCTCGCCTGCGGCCGCGATATGCCGCTGGCGGATGCCGGTACGGCTGACGATCCACTCATCGCTGGTATCCACGCCACGCTTGACCAGGTCTTCATTGGTCAATATCTGCTGCGGCAGATAGCTGCCGGTACCGGCGATGCGGGCGAAGATGCGGTTATCGGTATGAATCATGTGTTTGCAAACTCCACGATCAAGTCTGGCAAGTACCAGTCAGCAAGATCGGTAAGGGTAGCCGATCTGGGCTCAAGTCCGGATTGATCTGGCCGGAGCGATGGCGCTACGTAAAATGGCACGCGTCAAAACGCCAATGGCCGCGCTTTGTGGCGCGGCCTGACGTCATGCGTGGCAATGGCATTGTGCTCGAAGACCCCGCGATCACGACATGCGACCGAAGGATCAACGCCTCGAAGATCACTCTTCGTCAGCAACCTTGCTCTTCGGTGCGATGACCTGCTTGCCGCGGTAGTAACCGTCAGCAGTGACGTGGTGACGCAGGTGGGTCTCGCCGCTGGTCGGGTCGGTAGCCAACTGCTTGGCAGACAGGGCGTCATGCGCACGACGCATGCCACGACGGGACGGAGAAACGCGGGACTTCTGAACGGCCATGGGAACAACTCCAAAAGATTATTGCAGCAACACTCAACGCGACATTGTCGCACTTATTTTGTCTTCAGGCCCGCCAGCCCCGCGAACGGGCTGGCCTTGGCCACTTCCTCGGCAGTTGGCGCAAATTCGCGCGTCACCGCTTCGGCTTCGGGCGACACCGGCACTACCGGCAACGCCAGAATCAACTCATCTTCCACCAGCTCAGCCGGATGCAGCATGCCGTCAGCAGGCACCAGCAAGGCTTCGTAATCCGGCGGCAAGGCCGCTTCATCGGCCTCGTCGCGGATCAAACCCAAGCGCTGCTGCAATCGCACCGGCAGCACGAATCGCTGCAAACTGCGCTGGCATTCCAACGGCAACTCGGCTTCGATTTGCAGCTGGGCAAACGGCACCCGCAACGCATCAGTGCCGAACCCCAACACATAGCGAACTTCGCCCTCGCCATCCAGCAAGCTTCCGCGCAGCCGAGTCATCGCCCGCAACGGAATGCGCCCCGCGAACTCGCATGATGCAGCGACCATGCGCCAAGCATCCAAGCTCTCCGGAACCTGACTGGTCAACTGGTTCGACATAAGCCGAAAAATACTACAGAGTGCCACGCCCACTGTCAAATTACACCTGCCCCCAAATCCATAGGGCACCAACCCGGCATTCTGCTTGGGAATTGCGCCATATTCGGTGCTCGCGCAGACTGCACAAATGAAAATTGCATCGTTACTCATTCTTGCAGTACTCGCCGCTGGCGGCCTGTGGCTGGCGCTGCGTCAGCGTCGCGACAGCCTGCATCGCCAGCGCGTCATTTCGCAATTACTGGATGCCGCGGATGCGCTGGAAGCCAGGTTGCGCGCGGTGCGCAGCGAAATCGAAGCAATTGCCGGTGACCACGTAAACCCGGTGCGTTCCGCCATGCAGGACTTGCTGCAACAGCGGCTGTGGTTACAAGACAACGCGCAACGGGCCAGCCTTGCGCAGCTGGAGGATGTACGCCGGAGTCTAGACAGTGCTAGCGCCAGCCTGGACGCTCAGCTGCAGAAAATCGAACAGGCGCGCGCAGGTCAACTGCCGTGACCTTGCTTATTCTGGCATCGACATCGGTGTATCGCCGCGAATTGCTGAACCGCCTGCAGCTACCGTTTGCGGTGGTCCGCCCGGAGGTAGATGAATCCGCGCTTCCCGGTGAGGCGCCGCAAGCCCTGGCGATTCGCCTGGCTGCCACCAAAGCCCGGGGGGTCGCTGACCTACATATCGGGGCAGACTGCTGGGTGCTGGGTTCGGACCAAGTCGCCGAATGCGAAGGTCGCGCCTTGGGCAAGCCCGGCACCCGCGCTGCCGCGATCGCCCAGCTCACCACCATGTCGGGGCGCCTGGTGCGGTTTCACACGGCACTGTGCCTGGCGCATCCGGATGGCCGTCAATGGGCCGATCGAGATGAGACATGCGTGCAATTTCGTGCGCTGAGTCGCGCTGAAATCGAGCGCTACGTCGACACCGAGCAGCCGCTGGAATGCGCGGGCAGCTTCAAATCCGAAGGCCTGGGGATTGCGCTGTTCGATGCCATCGACAATCGCGACCCCACTGCACTGATCGGATTGCCGCTGATCGCCACGGCGCGCTTGCTGCGCCAGGCCGGCTTCAACCTGCCTTGAGCCGGATTCCCACAGGTTACTGCAACACAAACAGCCAGTATTGCTTGCTACCACCGTCCACCTGCAACACCTGCGGTGCTGGCAGCGGCCCGAGCTGTTTTTGCAACTTGTCCTGATAGATGCGGTCGCTGTCAAAGCCCGCATGCGACGGGCTGGCAACCAGCAGCCAGGGGCCAGGCCCCAAAGCATCGCGTGATGCGTGCAACAAATTCCACAATGACAACTGCACCGCACGACCATGCTTTTCGTTCAACGGATGCGCCAGCACCGGCAGATTGGCATCGCCCAAGGCAAAGCCCATCTCCGCGCCGATCTTGAAATCTCCCGCCAACACGCGCGCACCCGCAGGCAAGCGCGCTTGCTGCGTGCGGATTGCATCGGCCAGCACATCCCACCCAGCAAAATTCCCCAATTGCACCCCGCGCAGTGCCGCCAACGTGCGCCACTGCGGTACGCTGGCTACGGCAAAAAAACCTAGTGCCGCCAGCAAGCCCATTGCCGTCACCGCCAGTGTGATGTGACGCAGTATGCGTCCGCTATTCATCAGCGATAACGCGGCCAGTGGCAACAAGGCCACGAACCCCGGCACCGGCCAATGAAAGCTGACCCGTTGTTGGTCGGTAAAAAAACCCAGCAGGAAAAATCCAAGCACAATGGCCATGCCGCTGATCGCCAAATAGCGTGCCGCAGTGCGCGTATCGCGCAACCCACGCACTGCGACGCCCGCCATCACCAACAACAGTACTGGAGTGGTCGGCAGCCACTGCAGCAGACCCAGTTCAAAGCCGCCCCGGCTAAGTACCCACGGGTGGCGGTCTACCAGCTGAAACTTCAGGCCGGCATCTGCGTTGTGCAGGTTCCACCACAGCAGCGGCAGCCATGCCAATGCACCCACCCCAATCGCGGCCCATAGCCGCGGGGAGCGTAATGCTCGGCGCCCTTCGCACAGCACCAACAGCGTCACCAACCCCACCAGGATCACCGCTGCAAACCGATAGTGGGTCAATCCGCCAATCGCCAGCCCCAATGCCAGCTCAGCGGTGGCCAGCGTATCCACCCTGTGCAACACCCGCAGACCTGCATCCAGGCACAGTACGCTGGCAAACAACAGCGGCACATCCGGCAACGCCAGCACCCCCAGGCTGCCGGCTAACGGCATCAGCACACACAAACTTCCGGCCCACCAACCTGCACGCGCACCCAATTCGCGCGCACTCATCCGCACCATCACCCACGGAATGGCCGCGCCCAGCAGCAAAAACGGCAACCGCAGCGCCAGGGCACTGCCCGCGACAAGTGCATGACCCAGCCACGCCAGCCATGCCGTCAGTCCCGGCAAATCCGAATACGCCCATGCCAGATGCTGCCCTTCCTGCCAGTAGAACGCTTCATCGACAAACAGTGGCAGGCGCATTGCCAACACTACTTTCAGCAGTGTCAGCACCAGCCACAGGATGATGAACCCGCGTTTTGCGGAATCCACTTGCTGCACATCCCGCATTCGCATCCCACCCCGCTACACTGATTCAAAATTCATCGAGGCCGCCATGTCTGCATCCACAGCGACGCAACCTGCCACACAACCCGCGATGCTACCCGATGCACTGCATGAGGCCTTGCGCGATGCGCAAGCGCAGGTCAACAGCATGGTGCTGGGCAAGCCGCAACAAGTACGGCTGGCTTTCGTGGCGCTGCTGGCGGATGGACATTTATTGATCGAAGACCTGCCCGGGCTGGGCAAAACCACCTTGGCGCACGCGATGGCGGCGACCTTGGGTCTTGGGTTTTCGCGCGTGCAATTCACCTCGGATTTGTTGCCCGCCGACATCCTGGGCGTGTCGATTTACGAAGCACAGACCCGCAATTTCGAGTTTCACCCAGGCCCGGTGTTTGCGCATGTCTTGCTGGCCGATGAAATCAACCGCGCACCGCCCCGCACGCAAAGCGCCCTGCTGGAAGCGATGGCCGAACATCAAGTGACGGTGGATGGCCAAACCCGCGCCCTGCCCAATCCGTTTCTGGTGATCGCCACCCAGAATCCGGTGGATTTGTCGGGTACCTATCCACTGCCGGATTCGCAACTCGATCGCTTCCTGCTGCGGCTCAGCCTGGGTTATCCCGATGATGTCGCCGAGCGCGCCCTGCTGGCCGGACGTGACCGCCGCGAGCTGATCGCGCAGGTCAGTCCATTGCTGGATGCCCAGCACATCTTGGCTCTACGGCAAGCCGTGCAAGCGATCCACGCCAGCGATGCCCTGCTGGACTACCTGCAAGCCTTGCTGGCACGCAGCCGCAAACACCCGGGCGTGCGGGTAGGCCTGTCGCCCCGCGCCGGGTTGGCGCTGCTGCGGGCGGCGCGCGCGCACGCACTGCTGCTGGGGCGTGAGCATGTACTGCCAGAGGACGTGCAAGCACTGTTTCCGGCGGTGGCAGAACATCGCCTCGTCACCGAAGCCGAGGCCACTCCCACCGCACTGGCCAAACAGATCCTGCACGCGGTAGCGGTGGATTGACGATGCTGGCGAACATGCGCCGGCGCTTGCAGGCGTGGATGCGGCCACGCGGGCCGGAAGCGCTGCCGGTACAACTGGATCGCCATCGCATCTACGTGTTGCCCACCGCCAGTGGGCTGTTCTTCGCACTTTTGTTGGGCACCATGCTGTTGGGTGCACTCAACTTCAACAATAACCCTGCCTTGTTACTGGCATTGCTGCTGGCTGGCACCACACTGGCCAGCTTGATCGCCGCGCACCTGCAATTGTCCGGGTTGCGCATCGAGGCGATTTCGGCCGAACCTTGCAGTGTCGGCGACAACCTGCAATTGCGCATTGCATTGATGGCGAGTGATACCCGCGTACGCCGCGGTTTGCGGCTTGCACTAGACGCTGCAATCACGCATACCCGCGTGGATGCACATGGCTGCACCGCGCTTTTGCATGTCCCCACCCGGCGTCGTGGCTTGCTGGCGCTTTCACGCATCGAACTGCGCACCGTGCAACCGCTCGGACTGGCGCGTGCATGGGGCTATGTATGGCCCGCACAAAGCGTATTGGTATATCCCGCAGCAGAAACACAAGCCCCGCCCCTACCCTTCGCCAGCGGTGGCCAGAGCCAACCACAATTGGCACGTACGGGCGAAGATCCACACCATTTGCGCAGTTATCGCCAAGGTGATCCACCCCGTGCCGTGGCGTGGAAAGCGTCGGCCCGCCGCGACACGCTACTGGTGCGCGAATACGAATTGCCCCGCGGCGGCGAGTTGACATTGGACTGGCAGCACACCCAAGGCCTGCCGTATGAACAGCGCATCCGCCGCCTGGCACGCTGGGTGGACGATGCCGAACGCGCCGGGCAACGCTATGCCCTGCATCTGCCGGCAACACCCAGGATTGATTTTGGGCATGGGGCACAGCATCGCCACTTGTGCCTGCGTGCACTCGCGCTGATGCCCGATGAGGCACGGCATGGCTAAGCGCATCCACTCGCCGGCCATGACCACCCACGCCCGCAAACATGTGCTGCTGGCGGCAGCCGCGTGTTTGCTGCCTCTGTTGCTGCAATTGCCGATGTCACTCGGTATTGGCTATGGGCTGGGCGCGCTGGCAGTGGCCGCCGCATCGAAGCGAAAACCACTGCCTCTGCTGTTGCGTTTGCTGCTGGGCGGAACCGCCTTGCTCGCGGTATTGGCGGTAGCACCGGGGATTGGCCGCGACAGTGCCTGTGCCGTGTTAGCTGCGATGTTGGCGTTGAAGCCGGCAGAAACCGTAAGTCTGCGCGATGGTCGCAGCCTGGTCGGGTTTGCCCTGTTTGGCCCGTTCGCCACCTTCCTGCTGGATCAAGGTCCGGTCAGCCTGCTGCTGGCACTGGCAGCGGTGCTGCTAGCGCTGCTGGCACTGCAGCGTTTGGCAATGGATGAAGGGCAAGCCATGCCAGACCAGGGCGATGCAGGCCAAGGACATGACGCGGCTCATGCAACCAATTGGCAACGCCAAGCCGTATTCAATGTATTGCACCTGTTCGCATTGGGCCTGCCGCTGGCACTGGCCGCGTTCTGGCTGTTTCCTCGCCTGCCCACGCCGCTGTGGGGACTACCCGAGCGCAGTGTTGCCAAGCCCGGCCTGTCCGACAGCATGACCCCGGGCGGCATGATCGACATGCTGCTGGACGATAGCCCCGCTGCACGCGTGCAGTTTTTTGGCCCCGCCCCACGTCCGGATCAGATGTATTGGCGCGGCCCGGTGCTATGGGATTTCGATGGTCGCACGTGGCATCAGGCCATGGCCCTGCAAGGCTTCAGCCCCGCACCGATGCAAGCCGGCGGCCCACGTTGGGATTACCAAATTGAATTGGAGCCCAGTGAAAACCGGCAGCTGATTGCACTGGATGTCCCCACCCAATTACCCGAAGGGGCCCGCATCAGTCTGGATTACACCCCGTGGGCAGAGTCACCGCAGTACAACGTCTCGCGTTGGCGCATGCAGTCGCAACCGGTAGCCGCACTTGAAGCGGATCTGCCAGATCCCTTGCGCATGCGCGCCCTGCTGCTGCCGCAAGGCTATAACCCACGTACTGTTGCACTGGGCAAGCAGTGGCGGCGCGAAGCCGGCAGCGACAGCCAAGGTCGCAGCGATGCGGCAATTGCCGAGCGGGCGCTGGCGATGATCAGGCGCGAATTTACCTACACCCTCAACGTACCGCTGACCGGGCGCAATGAAATTGATGACTTTTTATTCGACCGCAAGGCAGGTTATTGCGAGCATTTCAGTTCCTCATTCGTGGTGTTGATGCGTGCTGCCGGCATCCCGGCGCGCGTTGTCACCGGCTATAGCGGCGCTTATCGCAACCCGATCGGAAATTATTGGCTGGTACGCAAATCCGATGCCCATGCATGGAGTGAAATCTGGTTGCCCAAGCGCGGTTGGGTCCGCGTGGATCCCACCGCTGCCGTCGCCCCCGAGCGCGTACACGATACCCTGGCGGACCGCCGCCCAGGACAGTTTGGCAATTTCAGCGGGCTGGTACCGGTGTTCAATGCCGGCGATTGGCTACGCCGGGGCTGGAATGATTTTGTATTGGGCTTCAATGCCCAGCGCCAGCGTGACCTGCTCAAACCACTCGGCATCGATGCACTGCAACCGCGTGATCTGGTGGCACTGTTTGCATTGATCGCAGGCCTTGCCGTGCTGTGGATGAGCTGGCTGATTGCGCGTGGCGAGCGCCAACGCGACCCACTGCTGCGTGCGTGGCATGCGCTGGAGGCGCGCTATCGAAAACTGGGCCATGGCCGCGCAGTACATGAGCCTGCGCAAGTGTGGGCCGCCAGAGTAGCCGCCGATCAGCCCGCTGCGGGTGAGCACCTCGGCATACTGGCACGCCGGGTATCGAATGCACGTTACGCCAGTGCGGATGAGCGTGGCGCATTGACCCGGCTGCTGCGCGATTTACGCCGGCATCGGCCTTGATTTCAGGGCGTGCCAAACCGCCCCAATGGCGCGCCTGCCAATAGATGCAGGTGGATTTGGAACACGGTCTGGCCAGCATCGCCATTGCAATTCATCACGATGCGGTAGCCATCGTCGGCAAAGCCCTGCGCCTTGGCGTAGCGAGCCGCTGCGGTGGCCAAGCGGCCAATCACCAGCGCGCTGTCTTCGGGCACATCATTGAGTGTGGCAAAGGTTTGCTTGGGCACGAATAACACATGCACCGGTGCCTGCGGTGCAATGTCGCGAAACGCGACCATATGCGCATCTTCATACACGATGTCGGCCGGGATTTCCCGATGGATGATCTTGTGAAAAATGGTGTCGCCCATTGCGCAACCTCCGCGGTCATTTGTCAGATGGAATTTCGATACGGCTGCCGAACGCATGCTGCAAGGTGCCGCGGTCCACATATTCCAATTCGCCGCCCAACGGCACGCCATGCGCCAAGCGGCTGGGGTGCACGCCACGCGCACGCGCCAACTGCGCCAGATAATGCGCCGTGGCCTCGCCTTCCACGGTGGGATTGGTGGCCACGATGAGTTCGCGCACCTCGCCTTCCTGCAGGCGCTGCGCAAGTTGATCCAAGCCCAACTCATGTGGACCAATGCCATCGAGCGGGCTCAACCGACCTTGCAACACAAAATACAAGCCGCGAAAGCCCGTGGCCTGCTCGATTGCCAACCGATCTGCCGGGGTTTCCACCACGCACAGTAGCTGTGCATCACGCGCACCACTGGCGCAGGTGGCGCACACGTCGGTTTCGCTGAAGTCGCGGCATCGCGTGCAATGGCGAATCTGCTCCATCGCCTGCAGCAAGGCATCGGACAACCGTTTGCCGCCATCGCGCTGACGCTCCAGCAAATGGTAGGCCATCCGCTGGGCGGATTTTTGACCCACCCCCGGCAGTACCCGCAGGGCGTCGATCAATTGCTCAAGCAACGCAGCCATCAGAACGGCAATTTGAAGCCTGGCGGCAATTGCATGCCCGCGGTCGCTCCGGCCATCTTTTCCTGCGATGCCAGATTGATCTTGTTCACCGCATCATTGAACGCTGCGGCAATCAAATCCTCGGCCATTTCCGGGTCACTCAAGGCTGCCGGATCAATGCGCACCTTGCGACAATCCATGCGCCCCCCCAAGGTCACGCTGACCATCCCGCCACCCGCATTGCCGGTAGCTTCCAGCGCGGCGACTTGTTCCTGCGCACGCTGCATGTTTTCTTGCATCTGCTGGGCCTGCTGCATCAGCTGGGCGATATTTCCACGCATAGTGCTGTCTTCCGTTATGCAAAAATAAAAATGGGTCAGAGAGTGTCCAACGGACGGATCGAATCCTGCACGATCTGCGCACCATGCTGCTGCACCAGCCGTTGAATGCCAGGGTCCGAAGCAAAGCCGCTTTCCGCATCGGCTTGACGGACATCACGCTCACGCGCATTGCGCACGGTTGCGGTTTCGCCACGCCCCTGCCCAATCTCAAAGCGTACCTGCACCGCCCCCCCCAGCTGTTGTCCGATGGCATCGCTCAGTTGCAGCACCAGGTTCGCCGACTTCAGGTGCTCCTGTTCGGGTGCCAACGCCAAATGCAACACGCCATCGGCATGTGCCACGAACGCAGCATTATCGGCCAGCAGCTTGGGGGCGCCTTTCAGGCCACTGCGCATCACCAGTTCCAGCCAATGTTCACTATCCGTCACCAACAAAGTACTGCTGGCTTGGCGCGACGGTCCAGGCACAGGTGCCGGCTCACTCAGGCTCGCAGGTACAACCGCCGGCGGCTTCACTGGCTCTGCCGCAGTAACAGGCGCTTCGGCCATTGCCGCACGGGCGCGGGCCGCCGCCTCTAGCCGCGCTTGTGGCAACGCACTGATAGGTGGTGCCATGGGTGTGGCCGCACGCGGCGCAGCAGTTTGCGCGGGTGCATCAGGCCGAAACGCCAGCATCCGCAGCAAAGTCATTTCAAACCCACTGCGCGGACTGGGGGCATAGCCCAAATCACGGCGACCGTTCAGCGCCATCTGGTACCACAACTGCACCAGTTCGGGGCGCAACTGCGCCGCCAGCGCCTCCACATCAATTGCGTCTTGCCCCACATCCACAGCCGGCACCAATTGCTTGACCTGTACTCGATGCAAGGCCGCCGACAGCGCATCCAGTAGGCTGGCCCAATCTGGCGAAAACTCCGCCAAGTGCCCCGCTTCCTGCATAAGACGCGCACCATCAGACTCGGCCAGCGCCATCAGCAGGGATTGAATCCTGCTGCGGTCTACCGTGCCCAGCATCGTCGCTACAGCAGCGCTATCCAGCTTGCCTCCCGTATAGGCAATGGCTTGATCGAGCAGCGACAACCCGTCACGCAAACTGCCATCGGCTGCCTTGGCCAACTGCAGCACCGCATCGGCTTCGCTGTCGATGCCTTCCGCCGCAAGAATTTTATTGATCTGGCCGCCAATCTGCGCTTCATCCAAACGCTTCAAATTGAACTGCAAGCAGCGGCTGAGCACCGTCACCAACAATTTTTCCGGGTCAGTGGTGGCGAACAGGAATTTGACGTGCTCGGGCGGCTCTTCCAATGTCTTCAGCAATGCATTGAAGGCCTGCTTGGACAGCATGTGCACTTCGTCGATCAGATACACCTTGTACTTGCCGCGGCTGGGCATGTACTGCGCGTTTTCGATCAACTCGCGCACGTTGTCCACGCCAGTATTGGACGCGGCATCGATCTCCAGCAGGTCGATGTAACGACCGGCATCAATCGCCTGGCAGGTCTCGCATTCACCACACGGATCAGACGAGGTGCCGCGCTCGCAATTGAGCGATTTGGCGAAAATGCGCGCAATCGTGGTTTTGCCCACCCCGCGCGTACCGGTGAACAAGAATGCGTGGTGAACACGGCCGGTTTCCAGCGCGTTGGTCAGCGCACGGACCACATGCTCTTGCCCGACCAATTCGGCAAAACGCTTGGGACGCCACTTGCGGGCAAGCACGAGATAAGACATGCCGGCATTGTGGCATGAGCCGGGCAACCCCCGCCGCAGTTCCACGGAATTTGTTGTGGAGTGGCCCACACCCCGCTAGAATGGGCGGTTCCGGAGAGGTGTCCGAGTGGTTGAAGGAGCACGCCTGGAAAGTGTGTAAGCGTCTAAACCGCGCTTCGGGGGTTCGAATCCCCCTCTCTCCGCCAGATCATAACTACGCCCCTTGCGGGGCGTTTTTATTGTGCGGAGATGCAAACCCACCGCGGCTTCTCACCCGCTCTTCCCGTCACTTGACCCAAGTCAGCCCAGCCAACTTGGCGGCCGGGGCGTGAAAACGTACAATTTCAGTACCGATTCCCCCGCTACGCCCCGCCGCCATGCTTCGCGTCACCCGGCTCACTGATTACGCCACCGTTGTACTGACTGTGCTTGCTGCGCGGCCGGACGTGGTGTTGAGTGCACCGGAGTTGGCCGAACGCGCCGGTCTGGAGCCGCCCACCGTGGCCAAGGTACTCAAACCACTGGCCGCCGCCGGGCTGGTGTCGGGCTTTCGCGGTGCCAATGGCGGCTACCGGTTGGCACGTCCGGCCGAGGCCATCAGCCTGATTGCGATTGTCGAGGCGATGGAAGGCCCGCTGGGGATGACCGAATGCAGCATCTCCGGCGGCCAATGCGGCATCGAACACAGCTGCGGCGTACGCGCCAACTGGCGCCGTATCAACGACGTGGTGGCCGACGCCCTGCGCGGCATCTCGCTGGCGCAGATGCTGGCGCCACCGCAACCCCCTGTGCGCGGGCAGATGACTGCCCAGCTGGCGCAGGCTTGAGGATTTCCGATGACCGAAGCACAAAACGCGCAAATTCATGAACAGCTTGGGCGCAAATACGATGCCGGTTTCATTACCGATATCGAAACCGACTCGCTGCCGCCGGGGCTGTCGGAAGACATCATCCGTGCGCTTTCCGCAAAAAAGCATGAGCCGGAATGGATGACGCAGTGGCGGCTGTCTGCGTACCGCCACTTTCTGACGATGAAGCAACCGGATTGGGCCAAGCTCAAACTGGGGCCGATCGACTTGCAGGCGCTGAGCTACTACAGCGCGCCCAAGGGCCCGAAGTACAAGTCGCTGGACGAGGTGCCGAAGGAATTGCTGGACACCTACGACAAGCTGGGCGTGCCGCTGCACGAGCGCGCCAAGCTGGCCGGGGTGGCGGTGGACGCGGTATTCGACTCGGTCAGCGTCGGCACCACCTTCAAGAAGGAACTGGCCGCAGTCGGGGTGATCTTCACCTCGATGAGCGACGCCATCCTCAACCACCCGGAGCTGGTGAAGAAGTACCTCGGCACCGTGGTGCCGGTGGGCGACAACTACTTCGCCGCGCTCAACTCGGCGGTGTTCTCCGACGGCAGCTTCGTGTTCATCCCCAAGGGCGTGCGCTGCCCGATGGAACTGTCCACCTACTTCCGCATCAACGCCGGCCACACCGGCCAGTTCGAGCGCACCCTGATCATCTGCGAGGACAAGGGCCACGTGTCCTACCTCGAGGGCTGCACCGCGCCGATGCGCGACGAGAACCAGCTGCACGCCGCGGTGGTGGAGCTGGTGGCGCTGGACGACGCCGAGATCAAGTATTCGACGGTGCAGAACTGGTACCCCGGCGACGAGAACGGCGTCGGCGGCATCTACAACTTCGTCACCAAGCGCGCCGAATGCCGCGGCGCGCGCAGCAAGGTGACCTGGACGCAGGTGGAGACCGGCAGTGCGATCACCTGGAAGTACCCCAGCTGCGTGCTGACCGGCGACGACTCGGTGGGCGAGTTCCACTCGGTCGCGCTGACCCACCACTACCAGCAGGCCGACACCGGCACCAAGATGATCCACATCGGCAAGCGCACCAAGTCGAAGATCGTCAGCAAGGGCATCAGCGCCGGGCGCGGCCAGAACACCTACCGCGGCCTGGTCAAGGTGGCCGCCGGCGCCGACGGTGCGCGCAACCACACCCAGTGCGATTCCCTGCTGATCGGCAAGACCTGCGGCGCGCACACCTTCCCCTACATCGAGGTGAAGAACCCCAGCGCCACGGTGGAACACGAGGCCACGACCTCGAAAATTTCGGACGACCAGCTGTTCTATTGCCGCAGTCGCGGCATTGACCAGGAAAACGCGGTATCGATGATCGTGGATGGTTTCTGCAAACAAGTCTTCCGCGAATTGCCGATGGAGTTTGCAGTCGAGGCCAAGAAACTGCTGGACGTCACGTTGGAAGGGGCCGTTGGCTGATGTCGCCACAGGCCCACTCGGACATCTGCACACAAGAACACACTGGAAACAACCATGCTGAAAATTGAAAACCTCCATGCCACCGTTGC
>NZ_CALMPC010000041.1:0-45667 GCF_937872235.1 uncultured Thermomonas sp. | reverse complement strand
CTGCTGTTGCTGCTGTTGTTGCAGTGGCTTTTGTTTCTGTGCTTGCTGACCCTGTGAATTTTTTTGCTGCTGCTCGTTGCGGGCGTCGCGTGGCTTGTTGTCGTCACGACGCTGTTCGTTTTTGTTGCGGCTCTCTTGACGATTGTCGTTGTTGCGACCGTCACGGCGAGCGCCACGTTCATCACGACGCGGGGGATTGCTGTTGCGCCCGGTTGCTGCAGGAGCTGGCGCGCTCGGCGCGGCGGCAGGTGCAGCGAACAAACCACGCAGCCAGCCGATCACGCCGCTTGTGGCGGGCGGGGTGTTGCTTGCGACGGGCGCGGCTGGCGTCACGAGTTGTGCTTCAGGGTCCTGCGGCATCGGCTTGGGATCGCGCAGGGGCGCCGGTTGAACCGGATTGACCCTGGTGACTGCCGGTGGCGGGATGTTCAGTTGTGCCTTGGTCAGCGCGATGGTGTTGAACTTGCGCGGAGTGCCACGTTGGTAGCTGGGCTTGCTGGTCTCCTCACTCATCTCGTTGCTACGAATGCGCGTGACTTCGTAGTGTGGCGAGTGCAGCTGTTCATCGGCGACGATCACAATCGGAGCGTCGTGACGTTGTTCGATCTCGCGTAGCGCACTGCGCTTCTCGTTGAGCAGGAAGTTGGCAATCTCCACCGGCGCTTGCACCAGGACTTGCCCGGTGTTGTCCTTCATCGCGTGTTCTTCAGCGACACGAATGATCGACAACGACAGCGATTCGATACTGCGCATGCGTCCGTGACCCTCGCAGGTCGGGCAGACGATCTGACTGGCTTCACCCAGGCTATTGCGCAAGCGCTGGCGGCTCATTTCCATCAGGCCAAAGCGGCTGATACGGCCCAGCTGCACGCGCGCACGGTCATATTTCAGTGCGTTTTGCAGTTTGTTCTCGACATCGCGCTGGTGTTTGTTGCTGGTCATGTCGATGAAGTCGATCACCACCAGCCCGCCAAGGTCACGCAGGCGCAGCTGGCGGGCCACTTCTTCGGCTGCTTCCAGATTGGTATTGAACGCGGTTTCTTCGATATCACCGCCCTTGGTGGCGCGTGCGGAGTTGACGTCGATGGCGGTCAGCGCCTCGGTCTGGTCGATCACCAGAGCACCGCCGGAGGGCAGCCGCACGGTGCGCTCATACGCACTCTCTATCTGCGATTCGATTTGGAAGCGGTTGAACAGGGGGGTGTCGTCGGTGTAATGCTTGAGCTTGCGCTTGTTGTGCGGCATCACCTGTTCGACGAACTCCAGCGCCTCGGCGTACATCTCCGGGGTGTCCACCAAAATCTCGCCGATGTCGCTGCGCATGTAGTCGCGCAGGGCACGTACGATCAGGCGGCTTTCCTGATAAATCAGGAACGGGGCTGGCTTGCTCAGTGCCGACTCGGCGATCGCACGCCAGATGCTGAGCAGATAGTCCAAGTCCCACTGCAGTTCTTCCGCGTCACGGCCAACGCCTGCGGTACGGATGATCACACCCATATCGTCCGGGATGTTGAGTGCATCCATCGCCTTCTTCAGCTCGGCGCGGTCATCGCCTTCGATCCGACGCGAGACACCGCCGGCGGTGGGCGAGTTCGGCATCAGCACCATGTAGCGGCCGGCCAACGAGATGAACGTGGTCAGGGCTGCACCCTTGTTGCCGCGTTCTTCCTTGTCGACTTGCACCACCACTTCCTGGCCTTCGCGCAGGAGTTCCTTGATCCCAGCCTTGTGGTGATCGACGCCCGCTTGGTAGTAGTCGCGGGAAATTTCCTTCAGCGGCAAAAAGCCGTGACGATCAGCACCATATTCGACGAAGGCCGCTTCCAGCGACGGCTCCAGCCGAGTAATGCGGCCCTTGTAGATATTGGATTTCTTGTTATCGCGGGACGGCTGTTCGATGTCGATGTCGTACAGATTCTGGCCTTCGACAATGGCCACCCGCAGTTCTTCCGCCTGCGTGGCGTTGATAAGCATTCGCTTCATTGTGCATTCCTCGTGCGCTTGCCTGCCCACTCCGATGAGGGAGGGGCACTGCACGGAACGCCTGGGGCGTTTCGCCTCTGGATACCGCAAGCGCGCGGCAGCGTCTTGCGCATGCCGTGCCGCTGTTGAGTTTTCCAGCGCTGCAACACCACGGCGTACCGCGGGAGCGCTTGTTCCTATTCAAATATGTTGCAGGGCCGGCGACTTTCGCCCAACTTCCGAAGGAGGAGGGCGCGTCGCGCGGGGCGTTGTTTAACGGGCGGAGTCACGGCACAAGGCCGGCGATGGGCAGGTTTGCCGCGCAGCCGTTAACATGTCCACCCCAAGGGTGGTGGCAACGTCACTGCGGCGGGGCTTGCCGGGAAGGCCGGCTTTCGGCCGGTTGGGCGGTAAACAGCCGCCCGGTACTTCCTGCAAAATCAAACCCTTGCATCGCCCCCCGAGTGTATCAGATCAGCCCCCAATGACACAGCCCGATTCCCCTTCTGGTGGCGCCCGCACCGTTCGCATCCCCGATGACCGCGCAGGTCAGCGGTTGGATAACTTCCTGCTCGGGCAGTTGAAAGGTGCGCCGCGCTCACTGGTCTACAAGCTGGTGCGTAGCGGGCAGGTGCGCATCAATGGCGGCCGGGCCAAGGCGGAACGCAAGCTGGAAGTTGGCGATGAGGTCAGAATCCCGCCTGTTCGCATCGAATCGACGCAAGATGCCGGCCGTTCGCCGCCAAAAACTATGCTGGCGGCAATGGAGGCGTCCATCGTGTTTGAAGATGCGCGCCTGCTGGCCATCAACAAACCATCGGGTGTGGCCAGCCACGGCGGCAGCGGGATTTCATTTGGCGCCATCGAAACCATGCGGGTGCTGCGGCCGCGCGACAACCTGGAGCTGGTGCACCGGCTGGATCGGGATACTTCCGGCTTGCTGGTGCTCGCCAAAAAGCGCTCAGCCTTGACAGAACTTCAGCGATTATTGCGTGAAGATCATGGGTCAGGCATCGAAAAACGCTATTTGGCGCTCTTGGTTGGGCGTATGCCCGATGGTGTGATGAGCGTGGATGTGCCGCTGCATGTGGGGTTGCGCCAAGGTGGCGAGCGGCATGTGCAGGTCAATGCCATCGGCAAGCCGTCAATCAGCCATTTTCGTGCCTTGGAACGCCGTGACGGGCAAAGTTATTGCGAAATCCGCATCGAAACCGGCCGTACCCACCAGATTCGCGTACATGCCCAGCACATTGGCCATCCGGTGGCCGGTGACGACAAATATGGCGATGCAGCCGCCAACAAGCGGCTGCGTGAACAAGTGGGCTTGAAGCGCTTGTTCTTGCATGCCGCCACCTTGGAATTTGCGCTGGATGGCGGCAAAGCTCCCTATCGGCTCAATGCGCCGCTGGTGCCGGAGTTGATTGACGTGCTGGATCGGCTGGGGTGAGTTTCGGCGACCAAGACCAGTGGCGATGTCTCAGCCCGCCAACAACTCCGCCTTCGCCGCACAAATAAAGTCGTTCTCGCTTAACCCGCCCACGTCATGGGTGGAAAAACGCACCAAGCAGCGGTCGTAATGCACGGAGAGGTCGGGGTGGTGGTCTTCGGCATTGGCGACGTGCGCCAGCGCATTCACAAATGACATGGTGCGGTAGTAATCCGCGAAGGTGAAGGTCTTGCTTAGCGCGTGGCCGTTTTCGACCAAGGCCCAGCCTGGCAGCTGCGGCAGGAGTTCGCGAATGCTGGCTTCGCTCAGACGGTGTTCATGGCCGCGGCGCGGAGCGCAATGGGCGTGGGCAAGCGGAATCATGTCATTCATATGGGTTTCGCGCAGTGACGTTGCAGCCCGTTAGAATAGCGGCATGATCCAGATTTCAGAAACCGCACAAACCCACTTTCGCAAATTGATCGAGCGTGAGGACATTCCTGGCTTGGGCGTGCGGCTGTCCGCACAAAACCCCGGCACGCAGCGCGCCGACGTGCGCTTGGAGTTTGCCGAGCCCAGCGAGTTGGCGGGCGATGAATGGGCGATTGACTGCGCCGGCTTCACCTTGTGGCTGGATGCCCCCAGTGTGCCGTTTCTGGATGGCGCGGAGATTGATTACGAGATCAAGGCTACCGGTGGTCAATTGCAGATCCGTGCCCCCAAAATCAAGGGTGTGGTGCCGGGTGAGTCCGCCTCGTTGGTGGAACGCGTGCGCTGGGTGATCGACAATGACATCAATCCGCAATTGGCGATGCACAAAGGCCATGTCACACTGACCGAAATCACTGGCGAAGGCATCGTGGTGTTGAATTTTGGCGGTGGCTGCCACGGTTGCAGCATGGTGGATATCACCTTGAAGCAGGGGGTCGAAAAAACCCTGCTGGAGAAGGTGCCGGGGGTTACCGGCGTGCGTGATTCCACCGATCACGCCACTGGTGATGCGCCATACATGGCGCGTGAGGCCTGACGGACGCATGCGCGCGTGACGACAGCCAATGACGTCATTGCCGCGCTGAATCAGCGGCGCCTGCTCAAGACTGGTCACGAACCGTCACCATCACAGCTGCCTGCTGGCTGGCAAGGCTGGCTGGATGCAATGGTGCAAACCGCGGCCCCCATTCGCCATGCACCACCACAGGATTGGGTCGATAGCTTGGTGCAGCGGCCTGCGCCGACAGTCAGCAACAGTGGTGGCCTGGGTCTGCCATTTTTCCAGCTGCTGCGCTTGGGGCGACCACCGGATCCGCGTGAAGACCGCAAGTTGCGGATCGGCGTGGGGGCGGCGGATGTGTTGTTGCATCTGGTATTGGTGGGATTGCTGCTTTGGCTGATGTACCTGCGGTTTCTAGCGCTGGCACAGCAACAGGAAGACGAGCAGGGCGAAGCCGTGCAAGTGGAGTTCATCGGACGCGGTAATGTGGCCACTGGCGGTGGTGCCTTGGCCAATGCGGGTGTCGAGTCTGCGCCGGCAGCCGCATCGGCGGCACGGCGAGCCTCGCCAACAGCGCCAACCACTCCGGGGCAGGCGGCTGCCCATGCCGCCGATGCCAACCAACCCGTCGCGCTGGAACAAGTTGCGGCATCGCCGCCGCAGACCCTGGCCGCCGATCAAACCGCACCCATACTGACGCAGCCCAAGCCGGTACCCAGCGATGCCACGGCGGCCCAGCAGTTGCAAGTCAGCAATGTCGCGCAGCCGCAGCCGGAAAGCTTTCAACTGTCACCGCCGCGTGAGCGCACGGTCGTGATGCCGGAAATCAAATTGCGTGATGTGCAGCCACAGCAGCAGGTGGAAGCCATTGCCACGCTGAAAGCGCAACCCGTGCAAACCTTGCAAGTCAAGCCACGGGATGTGCAATTGCGCGCCCCTGAATTGAAGACGCAGGTGCAGGCATTGGACGTGTTCATCCCTGACGCGAACCTGCTCACCCGCGAGCGAACGCCGTCGACGAAATCTGCTCAGGCCACCACCGCAAGTGTGCAGGTACCGCAGCTGCACGGCCAGGTGCGCGAGCTTCCTTTGCAGCCAGGCGAGGGTGGCGTGGTGGCGGCCACACCGGGCAATGGGCATGCCAGCGACGGTCAGGCCAGTGCCGCAGGTGCTGGTGGCAACACCGCAAGCGCGGCGGGAACGGGACAAGCCCAAGCCGGTCAAGGCGCAGGCACGCAAGCGGCACAGACGGGAGGACGTGGCGTCAGTACAGTCGGCACCGGCGCTGGGCCAGGGCTGAAAGCGGCACCGGGCGGTTGGCCGGGGGCGGCGAAGAGTGATGATTGGGGGGCATCCAATCGCAATGTGGCGGGCACCGGTGCCGGTAGTGGGAATGACAAAGGCAATGGCCGCAATGGCGACGGCAAAGCCGGATTGTTCAATGCCGATGGCAGTGCGCGCTTGCCCGATGCCTGGTCAAAAAACAGCGGCGTGGATCTGGACCGCGCGGGGACGTGGCTGAAGCGGCCAGGCTTGGAATACCGCGGCACCCGCTTCGATAAATACTGGATCCCCGAAGGCAACCTGCTGCAGGAATGGGTGCGCAAGGGCATCAAGGAATTGTCGATCCCGATTCCTGGCACCAAATTGAAGCTCAAATGCGTGGTCTCGCTCCTGCAATTTGGCGGCGGTTGCATGCCGGAAAACCCGGATGCCAACGAGCAGAATTCGACCGGACGCAAGGCCCCTGAAATCCCGTTTAAGCCAGAATTGCAGGAAGATAACGGCAGTGTGCGACCGGCCGCCCAATCTGTCGATAAGCCATAGGAGCGCACCGCAGGGGCGCGATCGCCCTTGCCGGGAGGCCGAGGTCATGCCAGAAGCATCGCGCTTTTGAGAGGGCTACCCGCGTGCGCCCAACGTTTGCACCATCAATGCGCGCAAGCTGGCATCATCGCGTGCTTGCGGCGGTGTCACTTCGGCCAGTGAAAACCCGCGCTCCAGCGCATCGCTTTCGTCCAAACCTTCAAACTCCACAAACTCAGCATCCATCAATGCGGCGCGGGCGGTGTCCACACTGTCAAACGGGAGCGTGGCACCATCGGAGTCAAAGACTTCGGCGGTGCCTGCGTCCAGTTCACGCAAGCGCGCCCAGATCAGTGTGCGCCCCAGTGTGGCCAGCCACCAACGGTCGTGTGCGGAGTTGTTCATGCCATTGCCTTGCCGATGACCCACAAAATACCGCCCATCACAATGCCACCTAGAATCACCAGTAGTGAAATGCGGGCCGGTGTGGCCAGCCCCGACAGCGAGCGGTCCGGCGTACTGCGATAACCACCGCGCAGCAGCCACCACAACGCGATGGGTTTGAGGAATGCACCTTCACCCAATTGCGTGGTGATCTGCGGGTGACGATCGCGGATATGCACCAAGGTCAATGGCCAGAAAATCACGAATGCAGTTGCACCAGCGATCGACGTGGCGAATGAGGTCAGCGCAAAAAACAACACCAGATCGGCATCCACGACTTAGAACTCCGCACTGCCCGGCGCACGCGGGTAGGCAATCGCGTCGCGGATATTGGCAAGGCCGCACACGTACACCACCAGCCGCTCGAAACCCAGGCCAAACCCGGCATGCGGCACGCTGCCATAACGGCGGAAGTCGCGGTACCAGCCGTAGTGCGCCGGGTCGATGCCGAACTGCGCCATGCGCGCATCCAGGACATCAAGCCGTTCTTCGCGCTGGCTGCCGCCAATGATTTCACCGATGCCGGGGGCCAGCACATCCATCGCGGCCACGGTTTTGCCGTCGTCGTTCATGCGCATGTAGAACGCCTTGATCTGCTCGGGATAGTTCATCACCACCACCGGACGGCCCACGTGTTCTTCGGTCAGCCAACGCTCGTGTTCGGTCTGCAAATCCAAACCCCATTCGACCGGGAAGTCGAATTTTTTGCCGGACTTTTGCAGCAGGCCAATCGCATCGGTGTAGTCGATGCGTTCAAATGGCGCATTGATGAAGCCGTCCAGCCGGGTGATGGCATCTTTCTGCACGCGTTCGGCGATAAACGCCATGTCATCGCCGCGTTCATTGAGTACGGCTTTGAACAGGTATTTCAGGAATTCTTCGGCCAGGTGGGCATCGTCATTCAAATCCGCGAATGCGATTTCCGGCTCGATCATCCAGAACTCGGCCAGATGCCGTGTGGTGTTCGAATTCTCGGCGCGGAAGGTGGGGCCGAAGGTGTACACCTTGCTCAGGCTCAGGCAGTAGGCCTCGACATTGAGCTGACCGGACACGGTGAGGAAGGTTTCCTTGCCGAAGAAGTCGCGGCTGAAATCCACGTTGCCCTTACCGTCGCGCGGCAGGTTGGCCATGTCCAGCGTGGAGACGCGGAACATCTGGCCGGCGCCTTCGGCATCGGAGGTGGTGATGATGGGCGTGCTGATCCAATAGAACTGGCGTTCGTGGAAGAAGCGGTGCACGGCCTGCGCAAGGCAGTGGCGAATCCGCGTGACGGCGCCGAACAAATTGGTGCGCGGGCGCAGGTGCGCGAACTCGCGCAGGTATTCCAGCGAATGCTGCTTGGGCTGCATCGGGTAGGTCAGTGGATCGTCCACCCAGCCGGCCACCTCGATGGCGGAGGCCTGCACCTCGAAACTCTGGCCCTGGCCCTGCGACTTCACCAGCGTGCCGGTGCAGATCACCGAACAGCCGGTGGTCAGGTGCTTGACCTCGGTTTCGTAATTGCCCAGCGCATCGGTGGCCACCACCTGGATCGGGGCAAAGCAGGAGCCGTCGCTGACATTGACAAACGACAGGCCGGCCTTGGAGTCGCGGCGGGTGCGCACCCAGCCGCGCACGGTCACTTGCCCACCTTCCGGCACATGCCCGGCCAATGCCTGGGCGATGGTAATCGTCGTCATCTTGAAATCCTGCGTTGCAAACACGAAATAGTCTGCAAGTTTACCGGAGCTACAATGCCCACATGAGCATTTCATTGACTGAATCCGCCCGCAGGCGTGTGCTGGGGTATCTGGAGCTGGATCCCACCGCGTTGGGCCTGCGTTTTGGGGTGTCCCGCAGCGGTTGTTCCGGCTGGGGCTACAAGGTGGAAGTGGCGCGCAACGTGCTGGACTCGGATGTGGTGTTCGACGATGCCGGCGTGCGCATCTATGTGGACGCCACCAGCTTGTCGCAAGTGGACGGCACCCGCATTGACTATGTGCAGCAGGGCCTGAACGCGCAGTTCGTGTTCGACAACCCCAACGTCACCGGCGGCTGCGGCTGCGGGTCCAGTTTCACGACCGAGGCGGACAAGGCGGGCTGACAGCGGTGTGGCGAAATTCGCGAGGACAGGGTGGCAAGGCCGTATAATGGCAGGTCATTTCCCCTGCAATTACCCCACATGATCGAGCTGAATCCCATCCGAGCCCGCATCGCCGACCTGACCGGTCGGCTGGATGCGCTCCGGGGGTATCTTTGACTACGACGCCAAGCGTGAACGTTTGGAAGAAGTCGAGCGCGAGTTGGAAAACCCTGACATCTGGAACGACCCCGCGTGTGCGCAGGCATTGGGGCGTGAGCGATCGTTGTTGGACAAGACCGTCAATGGCATTCGCAACTTGAAAGACGGGTTGGCCGGCGCCGAAGAGTTGCTGGAATTGGCCGAGATGGAAGACGACGAGGACACCGCGCTGGCGGTGGTGGCCGATGTTGATCGTTTCGAAAAAGGCGTGGAAGCCATCGAATTCCAGCGCATGTTCGCGGGGCAGATGGACAGCTGCAATGCGTTCGTCGATATCCAGGCCGGCGCCGGTGGTACCGAGGCCCAGGATTGGGCGGAAATTCTGCTGCGCATGTACCTGCGCTGGGCCGAATCCCGCGGCTGGAAAGCCGAGCTGATGGAAGTTTCCGGCGGCGATGTGGCGGGCATCAAATCCGCCACCTTCCGCATCGAGGGTGACTACGCCTATGGCTGGCTGAAGACCGAGATTGGCGTGCATCGCCTGGTGCGCAAGTCGCCGTTCGACTCGGACAACCGTCGCCACACCAGTTTCACCAGCGTGTTCGTGTCGCCCGAAGTGGACGACGACATCGACATCGAGATCAACCCCGCCGACCTGAAGACCGACGTGTATCGCTCCTCGGGCGCGGGTGGCCAGCATGTCAACAAGACCGAATCCGCGGTGCGCATTACCCACGTGCCCACCAATACCGTGGTGGCGTGTCAAACCGAACGCAGCCAGCACGCCAACCGTGACCGTGCGATGAAGATGCTGAAGGCGAAGCTGTACGAACTGGAGGTGCAAAAGCGCAACGCCGAGAAGGATGCGCTGGAAGCCACCAAGTCGGATATTGGTTGGGGCAGCCAGATCCGCAACTACGTGCTGGATCAAAGCCGGATCAAGGATCTGCGCACGGGCATCGAGCGTAGTGATACGCAAAAAGTGCTGGACGGCGATCTGGATGAATTTGTGGAGGCCAGCCTGAAATCCGGGCTGGAAGCGGGCGCCAAACGTTCC
The DNA here is from genome assembly GCF_937872235.1 of uncultured Thermomonas sp. Taxonomy (NCBI): domain Bacteria; kingdom Pseudomonadati; phylum Pseudomonadota; class Gammaproteobacteria; order Lysobacterales; family Lysobacteraceae; genus Thermomonas; species uncultured Thermomonas sp. The sequence goes on along the minus strand of NZ_CALMPC010000041.1, from coordinate 35,760 downwards.
GACGCGGCTTGATTTTTGCTCAACCGCAGGCGCGGCCGATGGCCGCAACCCTATCCAACCGGAGCGCTCGCGGCCATGGGTCGCTCCTAAAAAAACACGGTCATGACATGACAGACACCTCTCCCATCATCGACGAAAACAAGCTCATCGCGGAGCGTCGCGGCAAGCTGCATGCGCTGCGCGACAGCGGTGTGGCATTCCCCAATGACTTTCATCGCGCCGATCTCGCTGGTGACCTGCAAGCCGATTATGCGGATGCTGAGCGCTGGACGAGCGAAGCGCTGGAGGCGAGTGGCCGCACCGTTGCGATTGCCGGGCGCATGCTGGCCAAGCGAGTGATGGGCAAGGCCGCGTTTGCCACCGTGCAGGATATGAGCGGGCGGGTGCAGTTGTTCTTGCAAAGCACAGCGTTGGGTGACACTTACGACGCATTCAAGGGTTGGGACATCGGCGATATCGTGGCCGTCGAAGGCAGCTTGATGCGCACCAAGACCGGTGAGTTGTCGGTCAAGGCCAGCTCACTGCGGCTGCTGGTTAAAGCGTTGCGACCATTGCCAGACAAGTTTCATGGCCTGAGTGACGTGGAGCAGCGCTATCGCCAGCGCTATGTGGATTTGATCGTGAATCCGGAGGCGCGCGATGTGTTTATCGCCCGCTCGCGCATCGTCCGTGCGATGCGCAGTTGGTTGGACGCCAGGCGCTTTCTGGAGGTCGAAACACCGATGATGCATTACATCGCAGGTGGTGCCACGGCGCGTCCCTTCACTACCCATCACAACGCGCTTGATCTCGATCTTTACCTGCGCGTCGCGCCGGAGCTCTACCTCAAACGCTTGACCGTAGGCGGGTTGGAGCGAGTGTACGAAATCAACCGCAACTTCCGTAACGAAGGTGTGTCCACCCGGCACAACCCCGAGTTCACCATGCTCGAGTTGTACGAAGCCTATGCCACCTACATCGAAGTAATGGATTTGACCGAAGCCATGATGCGCGACGTGGCGCGCGAAGCGATGGGGACCACCGCATTCGAGTGGGATGGCCAGGCGATTGATCTTGGTCCTGCGTTCCGTCGTTGGAAATTGGAGGAGGCAGTGCGTGAATTGAACCCGGAAATTTCGGTGGCCGATTGCCGCGATCGCGACGCACTGGCCGCGCATTGCGCGCGTTTGGGTGTGCACGTGAAGCCTGGTTACGGCTGGGGCAAATTGCTGTTGGAAATCTTCGAAAAGACTGTGGAAGGTGGCTTGATCCAGCCGACCTTCATCACCCACTATCCGGTGGAGGTCAGCCCACTGGCGCGTGAGTCCGACAGTGAGCCGGGCATCACCGATCGCTTCGAGCTGTTTGTCGGTGGCAAGGAGTTGGCCAATGGGTTCTCGGAATTGAACGATCCGGAAGACCAGGCCGCGCGCTTTCGTGCGCAAGTCGAGGCGAAGGACAGTGGCGACGATGAAGCCATGCATTTCGATGCCGACTACATCCGGGCGCTGGAAGTGGGGCTGCCGCCTACCGGTGGCCTTGGCGTGGGCATTGATCGCTTTGTGATGCTGTTGACCGGCAGCAACTCGATTCGCGATGTCCTGCTATTCCCATACATGCGCCCACAGGCAGTGGAATAAGCCGCAACTTGCGGTGTGTGATGCCGGCTATCGGTCGGCATCGCAACGCCATCCCAGGACTTAGTGCAGCAATTTGCCGAGGATGCGCGCGCCCGCCATCCATTCGCCGGCAATCGTGCCCAAGTTGGTCAGCATGAACACCAGCACCACGCGCGTCACCTTGTTGCGATACCACCCGCGCAAGGTCTGGGTGTCATCGCGCAGCGCCAGGAAATCCGGATAGGCGGGTTTGCGCAGGCGCACTTCGGCCAATGCACTGAACATGCCCGAAGGCAGGCCGGGGCGGAACGGCTTGAACGGCGCGGCAACGGCACCGGCCAGCAAGCTCAACGGGTTGGCACCGGCCAACAGCGCGCCGATGGCGGTCAGCCCGCAGGTCCACGCCACCCATTGCAGCAGCAAATCACGCCCCAGGTCGCGGCCGCCGTGGTAATAGCCCCACGCAATGCCACCGATGATCAGCGTCATCAAGGTCAGGGTGATCCACGGGATATTGCGTTTTTGTTTGATCTGCACAAGCGCGTCGACGACCGCTTGCGGTGTGCGCTGGTCGTCGGCCAAATAGTGGGACATGCCTTTCAGATGGCCCGCGCCCACCACCGCCAACACCTGTTTTGCACCATCGCTGCGCTCGCGCAATTTTGCCGCCATGTACTGGTCGCGTTCGTCGATCAGGCTGGCAAACAGCGTGGGGGTATCGCGTGCAAAGTCACCAAAACTCGACTCCAGCATGTCGCCTTCTTTCAGGCGCTCGATGTCTGCTTCGGACACTTCATCGCGGGCAAACAAACCGCCGCCCACGCTGCCGATCAATTTGGCGCGGTCCCAGAAGCCCAGCCCTTGCAGGATACGGCGAAAGGTGATGCCCACATCACGGTCGATCAATTGCAACGACAGCCCGCGCGCGCTGGCTTCCGTGGCGGCGGCTTTGAGTTCCGCACCGGGTTCGATCCCCAATTGTTCTGCCAGCCGGCGCTGATAGGCGGCCAGTGCCAGATTGGCGGCAAACGGGGCCACTTTCTTGTCGCGGATGACCTTGACCAGATCCAGTTGCGCCAGCGCATCCGGGTGGGTCAGTGCTTTGTGGCGTTGTTCGTCCAGCTCCACCGCCACTGCATCAAACCGGCCGCTGTCGATGGCCGCATTGACCGCATCAATGCTGGCTTTGGACACATGTGCGGTACCCAGCAGGGTGTAGTGGACGCCATCACGCTGCACCTCGATGACAGGTTGGTTGGCGTATTCGACGGCGCTGGCCGGCAGGGAGGAGTCAGTCACGGTAACGCTTCGTCAAATCGGAATAGGCGTCGATACGGCGGTCGCGCAGGAACGGCCAGATGCGGCGCACATGTTCGCTGCGCTGCAGGTCAACCTTGGCCAGCAAAAGCGATGCGTCGGTGCCGGCTTCGGCGATGACTTCGCCTTGCGGCCCCAACACGATCGAGTTACCCCAGAAATCAATGCCGGAAGCGCCCAGCGGTGACGCCTCGTGGCCCACACGGTTGCAGCTCAATACCGGCAAGCCATTGGCCACCGCGTGGCCACGATGCGACAGCACCCACGCATCGCGCTGGCGGGTTTTTTCATCTTGTGCATCGCTGGGGTCCCAGCCAATCGCGGTGGGATACAGCAACAGCTCGGCACCGGCCAGCGCCATCATGCGCGCCGCTTCCGGGTACCACTGGTCCCAGCACACCAATACGCCGAGTTTGCCCACCGAGGTTTGAATGGGGGTAAAACCCAGATCACCGGGGGTGAAATAGAATTTTTCGTAGAAGCCCGGATCGTCCGGGATGTGCATCTTGCGGTACTTGCCGGCCAGCGAGCCGTCGGCGTCAAACACCACGGCGGTGTTGTGGTACAGCCCCGCCGCGCGCTTTTCGAACAAGGAAGAGACCAGCACCACGCCATGCTGCTTGGCCAGCGCCGACAGGCGCGCGGTGCTGGGGCCGGGGATGGGCTCGGCCAGATCGAACTCGTCTACCGATTCGTGCTGGCAAAAATACGCACCGTTGTGCAGCTCTTGCAGCAGTACGAGCTTCGCGCCGGCGCGGGCGGCTTCGGCCACGCGGGTTTCGATGATGGCCAGGTTGGCGGCGGCATCGCCGTGGTTGCGCTCCTGGATCAGCGCAACGGAGAGAAGTTTGGTTGTCATCCGCCCATTGTAGGCGAGCGCCGCCTCGCTTCATCGCCAATGTCGTGCTTTCGGCTATGCTGACGTTGCGCGCGACCGGCGTGCATTCATTCGCCAGGGGATTTCACGATGTTGAAGCGACTCGGGGCCGAATTTATCGGTACGTTCTGGCTGGTCTTGGGCGGCTGCGGTAGCGCCGTGCTGGCCGCCAAGTTTGGCGGCGATGGCAATCCGTTGGGGATCGGATTGCTGGGGGTGGCGCTGGCATTCGGTTTGACCGTGCTGACCGGCGCGTATGCGTTTGGCCACATCTCCGGCGGCCATTTCAACCCGGCGGTGAGCGTTGGCCTGTGGGCAGGGGGGCGGTTTCCGGCGAAGGATTTGTTGCCCTACGGCGTGGCGCAGGTACTCGGTGCGGTGTTTGCCGGCTGGATTCTGTTCCAGATCGCCAGTGGTACGGCCGGGTTTGCCATCGACTCGAACGCGGCGGGCGCATTCGCCACCAATGGCTTTGGCGAGCATTCTCCCGGTGGCTACGCCATTGCTGCGGCATTCCTGTGCGAAGTAGTGATGACCGCGATGTTCCTGATCATCATCATGGGCGCCACCCACAGCCGTGCACCCGCGGGCTTTGCGCCCATTGCGATTGGCTTGGGTCTGACCTTGATCCACCTCATCAGCATCCCGGTCACCAACACCTCGGTAAACCCGGCGCGCTCCACCGGCGTGGCCTTGATCGTGGGGGGTGCGCCGCTGTCGCAGCTGTGGTTGTTTTGGTTGGCGCCGATCCTGGGCGGCCTGCTGGGTGGTGTGATCTACAAGTGGCTGGGGCCGGAGCGGCCGGCAATTACTGGCGACTTGTAAATTTGTATCACCCCAATAAGGCCGCAGGAATGCGGCCTTATTGGGGCAACTGGAATGGCGAGTCAGCCAACTACAGCAACCCTTGCGGCAATTGCATGGTGATGCAGTGCAGGCTGCCGTTTTGCCAGATCAGGGCACGGCAGGGGACTGGCACGACCTCGCGGCCCGGGTAGGCCTGTGCCAGCACCGCAGCGGCGCTGGCATCGTTCGCATCGCCATAGGCCGGCATCAGTACCGCGCCATTGATGATCAAGTAATTGGCATAGCTGGCTGCAAGCCTGCGGCCTGCGTCCCAAACAGGCTTGGCCCACGGCAACGGAAACAGGCGATACGGCTGGCCGTCCTTGCTGCGCAACGCGGCGATATCGTCGGCCATTGCTTTGAGATCGGCATAGTGCGAATCGGCTGCATCGTCGCAGGCCTGGAACACGATGGTATTGCCGGGGGCGAAGCGGGCGAGGGTGTCGATATGCGCATCGGTGTCGTCGCCTTCCAGCGCACCGTGGTCCAGCCAGAGCACGCGGTCTTGCTGCAGCCAGTCGGCCAGTTTGGCGCTCAATTCCGCACGATCAAGGCCAGGGTGGCGCTCGTGCAGGCATTGCCACGTGGTCAGCAGGGTGCCATCGCCATCGGTTTCGATGGCCCCCCCTTCCAAGGCAAATTCGATGCGCTGGCGTGGCGTGTTGCCGAATACGCCTTGCGTGCTGAGAGCCTCCACCAGCCGATCGTCCTGGCCGGCCTCGAACTTGCCGCCCCAGGCGGTGAAGCAGAAGTCGAGCAAGCGGAAATGGTTGCCAGCGCGCAAGGTGATCGGGCCAGAGTCGCGCAGCCACGTATCATCATAGGCAACGGTGACAAAACGCACATGGGTCATATCCACCCGGTTGGAGCGCAGGCGAATCTCGGCGTAGGTTTCAACATCGTCATCTGCCACGCAGATCAGCACCGGCTGAAATCGAGTGATTGCGGCGACCAGTGCAATATAGGTCTCCTCCACCTCTCCCAGGCGTTCGGCCCAGTCGGTGGCGGCATGTGGCCAGGCAATCAGGATCGCCGCCTGAGGCTCCCACTCGGCGGGGAAGCGCAACTTGGTATCGGTCATGGCTGTCTTCGTGGCGGGCGTTCAAGTGCCCGAGTTATTTCATGGGTTGCTTGGGGCCAATTTCGTCCGCAGAGGCTTGGTTGACGACTACGTCAATGACTCGGTCGTGGGCGAAATACACGGTGTAGCTGGGATAGACCCAGCGCGTGATGGTGGGCCATGCACGCTTTTGGCCACCACGCGGCTCCAGTTTGGAGGCGGGCGCGCCGAATTTGGATTGCACTTGCGCGATGGACATGCCGTGCGTGGGTGCATTGGCAGGCACGTCTTTGCTGCGCTCAATCAGTAGGGTATCGCCAGCGCTGGCCATGCCGGACAGGCTGGCAAGGACGACCAACAACAGACTGCGGGATAAGCAATGCATGGCGGTGCTCCTACATGTGGTGGACGAAACCCAAGATTCTATGCTGATACGCAAAAGGCCGCCCGAAGGCGGCCTTGCGGTCGTCCAGACAGCTGATGAATCAGCGCTGGCGAGCTTTGAAGCGCGGGTTGGACTTGCAGATCACGAAGACCTTGCCACGACGGCGAACCACCTTGCAGTCGCGGTGACGGGCCTTCGCCGACTTCAGGGAGGACAGGACCTTCATGATGAAACCTCGGCAAATGGATGGGAATGAAGCGAAGCCGCGCATTCTAACGGGTATTTGGTTGGAAGATCAACGGGTTGTATTGAATCTGTGGAATTGGGCTGGTGTGGCGGCATAATCTTCGTCATGACTGCATCCACACCCGTCCTCACCATTGATGGCCCGTCCGGTTCCGGCAAGGGCACCATCAGTCGCATCGTCGCCCAGCGTTTGGGTTGGCATTATCTGGATTCTGGCGCGCTTTACCGTGCGGTAGGGATTGCGGCGGGATGGTCGGATATCGATCTCTCGGACGCGTCGGCACTGGTGCGCTGCACCTTCGATACGGTGGTGAGGTTTCGTGATGATGCCGGCGGCGAGCCACGGGTGATTGTCAATGATGTGGATGCCACCGATGAGTTGCGTACAGAAACCGCCGGCGCGGCGGCCTCTGCAATTGCTGCCATTCCGGAGGTGCGGGCGGCACTGAAGGATCGCCAGCGTGCGTTTCGGCAGCTGCCGGGGCTGGTGGCCGACGGCCGCGATATGGGCACGGTGATCTTCCCCGATGCCGCACATAAGGTGTTTTTGACTGCCAGCGCCGAAGAACGCGCGGAGAGGCGCTATAAGCAGTTGAAAGACAAAGGGGTTTCCGTCACAATGGATGGTCTGCTACGCGAGATTCTCGCGCGTGACGCCCGCGATGCCAGTCGCACGGTGGCGCCGTTGCGGCCGGCCGATGACGCCGTCCACATCGATACCACCGGGTTGCCCATTGAAGTGGTGGTCGCCCGAGTGCTGGATATTGTGGTTGGTCCCGCACCGTAACCGGTCGCGTTTGTCTCAGTCGTTGCAGATCCGTTCCGTGGGTGCATGCGTGCCTGCGGTTTTTCCTTCATTCACACATGGCCAAGCGCGTTCTGCGCCCATGCCAACCCACCTAGGTGGGCCGCCCCGGTGCTGTGGGTTGCCCGTGTATCCACCCGAGATTTTTCATGAATTCCGTAGCTACCGAATCTTTCGCAGAACTGTTTGAAGCCAGCCAGGCCAATTTGGCCAAGCTCAAGCCCGGCTCCATCGTCAAGGGTATTGTGGTTGCCGTCACCAACGACGTGGTGGTGATCAATGCCGGCCTGAAGTCCGAAGGCATCGTGCCGATCGAACAGTTCCGCAATGACGCCGGCGAAATCGACGTTGGTGTGGGTGACGAGGTCAAGGTTGCCCTCGACTCGCTGGAAAATGGTTTCGGCGAAACCGTGCTGTCCCGCGAAAAGGCCAAGAAGGCCATGGTGTGGGACGAGCTGGAAGAAGCGCTGGAGGCCAATGCCACCATCGTTGGCCGCATCGACGGCAAGGTCAAGGGCGGTTTCACCGTCAACATCAAGGACGTCCGCGCGTTCCTGCCCGGTTCGTTGGTGGACGTGCGTCCGGTGCGTGATCCGGTGTATCTGGAAGGCAAGGAGCTGGAATTCAAGCTCATCAAGCTGGATCGCAAGCGCAACAATGTGGTGGTCTCCCGCCGTGCCGTGGTCGAGACCGAGCATTCGGAAGAGCGCGAGCAGCTGATGGAGAAGCTGGTTGAGGGCGCGATCCTGAAGGGTGTGGTCAAGAACCTCACCGACTACGGCGCGTTCGTGGACTTGGGCGGCATCGACGGCCTGCTGCACATCACCGACATGGCATGGAAGCGCGTGCGCCATCCGTCCGAAGTGGTGGAAGTAGGTCAGGAAATGGACGTGCGCGTGCTCAAGTACGACAAAGAGCGCAACCGCGTCAGCTTGGGCCTCAAGCAGATGGGCGAAGATCCGTGGGACAACATTGCCCGCCGTTATCCGTCCAACTGCCGCGTGTTCGGCAAGGTCTCCAACGTCACCGATTACGGCGCATTTGTCGAAATCGAGCCGGGTGTGGAAGGTCTGGTGCACGTCTCCGAAATGGATTGGACCAACAAGAACGTCAACCCGGCCAAGGTGGTGCAGGTGGGGGACGAAGTCGAAGTCATGGTGCTGGACGTGGATGAAGAGCGCCGCCGCATTTCGCTGGGCATCAAGCAAGTCACCAGCAATCCGTGGGAAACCTTCGCGGCGATCCACAAGAAGAACGACAAGGTGTCGGGCCAGATCAAGTCGATCACCGATTTCGGCATCTTCATCGGTCTGGACGGCGGCATCGATGGCTTGATCCACCTGTCCGATATCAGCTGGAACTCCACCGGCGAAGACATTGCCCGCAACTACAAGAAGGGCGACACCCTGGAAGCCGTGGTGTTGGCCGTGGATCCGGAGCGTGAGCGCATTTCGTTGGGCGTCAAGCAGATGGAACAAGACCCGTTGGGTCAGTTCATGGCGGCGCATCCGAAGGGCGGCAAGGTCACCGGTACGGTCAAGGAAGTGGACGCCAAGGGTGCCACCATTGATCTGGGCGACGGCGTGGAAGGCTACGTCTCCGCACGTGACATCAGCAACGACCGCGTGGACGATGCCAGCCTGGTGCTGAAGGTCGGTCAAGAGGTTGAAGCCAAGCTGGTGGGCACCGATCGCAAGGGGCGCAGCCTGCAACTGTCGATCAAGGACAAGGATGCTGCAGAAACCGCGGAAGCGCTGGCCGAGTACAACAAGGCCAATGCAGATGCTGCCAGCGGCACCACCAAGCTGGGCGCGCTGCTGCGTGAGCAGCTGAACAGCAAGGCGGATTGATTTAGTCCGTTCGAGTTGAGCGACGGCCCGGTTTTGGCCGGGCCGTCGTCGTTTTATTGCACATAGTCCAAGAGACATGACCAAGTCCGAACTCATCGAGCTGCTTGCACGCCGTCAGCCGCATTTGAAGGCCGACGATGTTGATATGGCAGTAAAGTCCCTGCTGCAGATGATGAGTGGTGCACTCGCCAGTGGTGAACGCATCGAGATTCGCGGCTTCGGCAGCTTTTCCCTGAATTATCGTCCGCCGCGCACCGGTCGTAACCCGAAAACCGGGGATGCGGTGGCGTTGTCCGGCAAATATGTGCCGCACTTCAAGCCCGGTAAAGAACTGCGCGAGCGAGTGACTGGCGTGATGCCGCTGCCTAACCAGGACTGATCCTCAGTGACATTGGGAGCCGCTCGGCGCATCCAGTGAATGCAACGCGGCCAAGTCCGTTAAGCTTGCAGCTCGGACATTGTTAACTGCCGTGGGTATCTGCACGTACAGCCCTTTGACTGGAACCTTTGCATGGCCTGGCTTGACCAATGGATGTGGTTTGTCATTTTCGTGGCGCTCGCCGGATTGGCGGGTTGGGTGATTGGGCGCCGTGGTGGCGAGCAGCACAGTGGATCTCAAGTCAGCAAGCTCTCTACCACCTATTTCCGAGGCCTCAACTATCTGCTGAATGAGCAGCCGGATAAGGCGATTGAGTTGTTCTTGCACGTGGCCGAACTGGACAAGGACACCTTCGAAACCCAAGTGGCCTTGGGCCATCTGTTTCGCCGGCGCGGGGAAGTAGATCGCGCAATCCGCCTGCACCAGGGTTTGGCGCAGCGCGCAGACTTGACGGACATCCAGAAAATCCAGGCACTGGCGGCACTTGGCGAGGATTACATGCGCGCCGGCCTGTTGGACCGCGCCGAAACGGTATTCAATGATCTGTCTGTGCTGGATCAGCGTGCACCGCAGGCACTCAAGCATTTGATCGGAATTTATCAATCCGAACGTGATTGGGAAAAAGCAATTGCAAATGCCGTGCGCTATGAAGAGGTGACTGGCGAATCAATGGGCAAGCTGGTGGCGCAGTTTGAATGCGAGTTGGCCGATCGGCAGCGTGCCAATGGTGATAGTGCCGCTGCGCGTACGGCGATTGTGCGCGCGTATGCTGCCGATCCCCATTCGGTGCGCGCCGGTATCCTCGAAGGCCGTTTGGAGAGTGAGGCTGGCAATCCACAAGCGGCCATTCGCGCCTACGAGCGCGCTGCTCGGCATGATCCGGATTTCTTGCCAGTGATTCTGCCCGCCTTACTCGAATGTTATGCCTTGGTCGGTGAGCGCACTGGCGCACGCGCCTTCCTTGCCGAGATGTGTGAGCACTACCGGGGTATTGCGCCGGTATTGGCGCTGACGCGGATGATTGAGGCAGATGAAAGTGTAACTGCGGCCCGTCACTATCTGGCGCAGCAGCTAAAGGATCGACCCTCGGTACGCGGTGAGGCGGCCTTGATCGACCTCAGTCTTGCGGATGGCAGCGATGCGCAGGCCACGTTGCACGACCTGAAAGGCATCACCGACCAATTGCTGGTGCGCAATCCCAGCTACCGCTGTAATCGCTGTGGCTTTGGTGCGCGTAGTCACCATTGGCAGTGCCCCAGTTGCAAGGAGTGGGGAACGGTCAAACCATTACTGAACTATGCCGTGGTCTGAGTGGCCGCAATGGTTGTGGCCCTGCTGCATCGCATTTGCGGTGTCGGTGTTGGGTACGCGCTGGGCGATCCGTTACGCACATCGACAAGACTTGCTGGATCACCCCGGCGAGCGCCGCAGCCACCACTCCCCGACGCCACGCGGTGGCGGAATTGGCATTGTGCTGGCGACATTGGGCTGCTGCGTTTGGTTGAGCCGGATGGACGCGTTCATTTGGGGTTGGGCTGCAACAGGGCTTGCGCTAATCGCCATTGCGGGGTGGTGGGATGACCACCGCAACCTGCCGGTCTGGCCACGGCTCGCCATGCATGTCCTGGCAGGGGGGCTGCTGGCGATCGCGCTGTATGCGCACAGTGGGAGCTGGCAAATATCCGCGTTGGCTATTGTACTGGTGCCGGTGTTAGTCAACGTCTGGAACTTCATGGACGGGATCGACGGGCTGGCGGCCAGTCAGGCCGCACTATGCGGATTGGCACTCGCTGGTGCGACATCAGGCAGTGCACAAGGGTTCGCGCTGGTGGTGGCAGCCACATGTTTGGGGTTTCTTCCTTTCAATCTGCCGCAGGCCAATATTTTTTTGGGGGATGTTGGCAGTGGCGCGCTGGGTTATCTGATGGCGTTGCTGGTGCTTGCCTGCCTGCCCGCATACCCGGTTACGCTGTGGCCGTTGCTGCTCATGCCTCTCGGCGCGATGCTGGTGGATGCAGGGATGACCTTGGGTTGCCGCATGTGGCGCGGCGAGCGCTGGTGGCAGCCCCATGTGCAGCATCTGTACCAGCGTTTTGCGCGCCGCGCCGGGCACGGCTGGGTGACTGCCGCATATGCGGGGTGGACGGCGCTGGCAATCGGGATCATGCTAGTCGCGTTGCGGCTGGGGGGAGCCGAGGGCCTAAGTGCTGGCGGGGTGTTTGCTGTCACCTCACTGGGGCTCTGGGTTGTGCTGTATCGGAAGGCTGGCGGGAGCGAAGGAATCAGCTCATGACAACACGGATGGAACGTCTGAAGTACCGTTTGCCGCGGCTTGCGGTGATCGTGCATGACCTCGTGATGGTTTGGCTCTGCTGGCAAGGGCTGCATTATCTGCGTTATGCCATGCAGCCCACGCAACTCGATTTGGTACCGGTTTCCAGTACGGTGCTGATCGTGATGGTGGCGCAGGGGTTGGTGTTTTGGCAGGTAGGCCTGTACCGTGGTTTGTGGCGGTTTGCCAGCGTTCCTGACTTGCTCAACATCTTCAAAGCCAGCGTGCTGGGCTTGTTGGCGGCGGTGGTCGGGCTGTTCTTTTACAGCCGGCTGGATTTGGTGTCGCGTTCGGCGTTATCGCTGTACCCGTTTGCGCTGACCATATTGCTGAGCACGCCACGGTTGCTGTTTCGGGCGTGGAAAGACCACCGCTTGCTGCAGACATCGGTGGGTGCCGAACGCGTCCTGATTCTGGGTGCAGGACAGTCGGGTGAAGCACTGGTGCGTGATTTGCGACGCACCGGGCGCTATGACCCCATCGGCTTTCTGGATGATGCCGCAACCCTGCGCGGTGCGCGTATGCAGGGGTTGCCGGTACTGGGCAAGATTGCCGATGTGGCGCGAATTGGGCGTGAAACCGGTGCGCAGTTGCTGGTGATCGCAATGCCGTCGATCGACGCCTCCGACCGTCGTCGCATTATTGGCCTGTGCGAAGACAGTGGTCTCCCGTTCCGCATGGTGCCCAAACTGGCCGATATCCTGGAAGGCCGATCGCTGCCCGGCGAGTTGAAGGAAGTCGCAATTGAGGATTTGCTGGGGCGCGAGCCACATGCACCGGATTGGAAAGCCATTCGTGGTTGGCTGGGTGCACGTTCGGTGTTGGTGACTGGGGCGGGTGGCTCGATCGGGTCGGAGTTGTGCCGGCAGTGCGCCAAGCATGGTGCGCATCGAATTGCATTGGTGGAAATCAATGAGCTGGCCTTGCTCACCACCGAGACCGAGTTGCGCCGGGATTTTCCCGATATCACCTGCATTCCAGTACTCGGTGATTGCGGTGACCCGGCGGTGATTCGTCATGCCTTGAGGCTGGCCGAACCAGAGGCTGTGTTCCATGCGGCTGCATACAAGCAAGTGCCGCTGTTGCAGCAGCAATTGCGCGAAGCAGTGCGCAACAATGTATTGGCGACCGATGTGGTAGCGCGGGCCTGCCGGGATGCCAACATCGGCACCTTCGTGTTGATTTCCACCGATAAGGCAGTGGATCCAGTCAACGTGTTGGGTGCCAGCAAGCGCTTGGCTGAGATGGCCTGTCAGGCGCTGGTGGACGCGCGCACCACCCGCATGATCACCGTGCGGTTCGGCAATGTGCTGGATTCTGCCGGCAGCGTGGTGCCGTTATTTCGCGAACAAATTCGGCGCGGTGGCCCGGTCACCGTGACCGACCCGGAAGTCACCCGTTATTTCATGACGATTCCGGAGGCCTGCTTGTTGATCTTGCAGGCAGCCTCGATCGGCGCACAGCAGGCGGTGTACACATTGGATATGGGCGACCCGGTGTCGATCCGGATGCTGGCCGACCAGATGATTCGCTTGGCAGGCAAGCAGCCGGGCAAAGACATCGGCATCGAATATATCGGCTTGCGCTCAGGCGAGCGCCTGCATGAAACGCTGTTTCATGCCGATGAACGTTACAGCCAAACCCAGTATCCCGATATTCTGCAGGCCACGCCGCGGGCAGTGCAGCCAGAGCGTATGGACCTGGCGCTCAAGCAATTGCGTGAAGCCACCCAAGCCTATGACTTGGGTGCGCTGGAGCTTGCCCTGCGTGACGCGGTGCCGGAATTCAATCCAGTGGAATCCGCACCGGATCATAAAGCCGTTGTGGTGGTGTTTCCGGGGCGGCGTGCGCATCAGGGCTAAGTGCCAAAATGACATTGCGTGGTTAGAATTGCCGGATGACATCTTCCAGCCCATCACGTCGCGTGCGTACAGCTGTATTTCCGGTTGCCGGCCTCGGTACTCGATTCCTGCCCGCCACCAAGACGGTCCCCAAGGAAATGCTGCCGATCGTGGATCGCCCGTTGATCCAGTACGCGGTGGATGAGGCGATTGCCGCGGGTTGCGACACCTTGGTCTTTGTCACCAATCGCTACAAGCACGCGGTGGCTGATTATTTCGACAAGGCCTATGAGTTGGAGCAAAAGCTGGAGAAATCCGGCAAGCACGAACAGCTGGAGCTGATCCGCAATGTGTTGCCGGAAGGTGTGCGTGCGGTGTTCGTGACGCAAGCCGAAGCTTTGGGGTTGGGGCATGCGGTGTTGTGCGCAAAACCGGTGGTCGGAGATGCACCGTTCGCGGTATTGCTGCCCGACGATCTGATCTGGAGCCGCGGAGATGGCGCGCTTAAGCAGATGGTGGATTATGTGCATGCCAATGGTGGCAGTGCGGTGGCGGTGCAGGATGTTCCGCATGCACAGACTGGCAGCTATGGCATCGTGGCGACGGATGCATTTGATGGGCCGGCTGGGAAGATCCATGCCATCGTGGAAAAGCCGCATCCGGATGTGGCCCCAAGCAACTTGGCGGTGGTGGGGCGCTATGTGCTGGATCCGGCGATCTTTGATTTACTGGAAACCACACCGAAGGGCGCAGGCGGGGAAATCCAGCTGACTGACGCCATCGCTGCATTGTTGGCCAGTCAACGGGTGGATGCATTTCGTTTTCACGGTACGCGCTTTGACTGTGGCACCCATCTGGGCTTGATCGAAGCCACCATTCGTTACGCGCTGGACAACGAAAAACTCAGCGACGCCGCGCGTGAGCTGATGCGCAATGCGCTGTCAGAAATGGGCGTCAAAGAAAGTTGATCGCAGTGTTGCCAGGCACGCGGGTAGCCTGCAATTGCAGCAATGCTGGATCGCAGGAGCGACCGCTGGCCACGACCTGATGGTGGCATGGTGACGCCAGCGCAGCCCCGCCAGCGGTTGCCCCTGCACGCAGCTTCTTGCTGGTGCAGGCAATAAAAAACGCCCCATGCGGAGCGTTTTTTTCAGCCAGCAGCAAAAATGCAAGCACTCAGCGGTGGCGGTAAGTGATCCGGCCCTTGGTCAAATCGTAGGGCGTCATTTCAACCTTGACCTTGTCGCCGGTCAGGATGCGGATGTAGTTCTTGCGCATCCGGCCGGAGATATGGGCGATGATCTCGTGGCCATTCTCCAGCTTGACCCGGAACATGGTGTTCGGGAGGGTTTCGGAGATAGTGCCTTCGAATTCGATGACGTCGTCTTTCGCCATGTGGGTGCCGGAGCAATTCCTGAAGTCTGGTACAAGGGTGAGCCGCGACAAGTCAGGCTCGAAAGTCCAACATCATGACACGTTGCGGTGTTTTTTGCAAAAAACCCGTTAAGCAGAGGGGTGGCTTGGGCTTGGCAGAACATCGGTCGCGTTCCACTCACCGAAACGCTCACGCCAGAGGCCGGGTTGGTCCGGGTGTTCGCGCAAGTTGGCTAATGCTGCCAAATACGTGGCGCGTGACCAGATTTCAACACCCAAGTGGCGGGTATGCGCATTGGGTACTTGGGCATCGATCAGCGGCCAACCCCATGCGTGCAAACGCCACGCCAAGCCTGTCAGGGCCAGCGAAGATGCCCCGGATTCGGCAGAATACATGCTGTCACCACAAAACACATGGCCGAAGGCAAGGCCAAATAAGCCACCGACCAAGCGCTCACCTGCGAATACTTCAATGCTATGCGCGATGCCGAGTTGGTGCAGTTGTGCATAAGCGCGTTGCATGTCTGCGGTAATCCAGGTGCCGCCTTGCTCTTTGCGGGGTGCCGCACAGCCGGCCACCACTTGCATAAACGCGGTGTCCGCACGCAGTGTCCAGCCACTATTGCGCAACCGTCGGCGTAGCTTGCCGGACAGCAATACGCCGTCGGTGCGGAACACGGCACGTTGTGAAGGGCTCCACCACAAGATCGGCTCGCCGTCGGAAAACCACGGAAAAATGCCACTGCGATACGCGTTGAGAAAGCGCGTGGGGGATAGGTCACCACCGACGGCGAGCAGACCATCGGGCTCGACCAATGCCCGTTCCGGCCCGGGAAACGGCGCATCGGGGGCGGTGTCGAGCAAACAAGGCAGACGGTGCATGCAAGTGGGTCAATCGCCCTCCCGTGGATGCGGGAGGGTGATCCGTATCAATGCCCAGCGTCGAGGAATTTCTCGGCATCCAGTGCCGCCATGCAGCCAAAGCCGGCTGAAGTAATGGCTTGGCGATACACCTGATCGGCCACATCACCCGCCGCAAAGACGCCGGGGATACTGGTTTGAGTGGCATTGCCGTCCAGCCCGGTCTGGATTTTCAGGTAGCCGTTTTTCATCTCCAGTTGACCTTCGAACAGTGCGGTGTTGGGCGAATGGCCAATGGCGACGAAGAAGCCGTGCACCGGAATCTCGCGGGTACTGCCGTCCTGCATCGACTTCAGCCGCATGCCGGTGACACCGGCATCATTGCCCAGCACTTCATCCACGGTGTGATGCCAGATCGTTTCGATCTTGCCGGCGGCTACTTTCGCAAACAATTTGTCCTGCATGATCTTTTCGGCGCGCAGGGTGTCGCGGCGATGCACCAGATAGACCTTGCGGGCGATGTTGGACAGGTACAGGGCTTCTTCCACGGCAGTATTGCCGCCGCCGATCACGGCCACATCCTGATCCTTGTAGAAAAACCCGTCACAGGTGGCGCAGGCAGACACGCCACGGCCTTTGAAGGTGTCTTCCGAAGGAATGCCCAGATATTTGGCGGTAGCGCCGGTAGCGATGATGAGTGCATCGCAGGTGTATTCGCCGGAGTCGCCCACCAGCCGGAACGGGCGCTGCGACAAGTCGGCGGTATGGATATGGTCAAACACGGTTTCGGTATCGAAACGCTCGGCGTGCGCTTGCAAGCGTGTCATCAAATCCGGGCCCATCAGGCCGTGCGCATCACCCGGCCAGTTGTCCACTTCGGTGGTGGTCATCAACTGACCACCCATCTGCATGCCAGTGATCACCACGGGCTTGAGATTGGCGCGCGCGGCATACACTGCCGCGGTCCAGCCGGCGGGACCGGAGCCGAGGATGAGCAGGGTGCTGTGTTGTGTAGTCATGGAGGTGGGCAATCCAGTAGGACGAGAATGTACCCGCTAGCTTGGCGGCGGGAATGCGGCAAGGCAAGGCACGATGATTGCAACGCTGTGGCTTGAAATCTGCACATGTTTCGTCGCCAACTGTGACAAATGTCGTAATATCAAGCTGATAGGGGAATTTTATGAGGCAAGGTCACAAGTGGCAAAAGCGGTCACCGATCTGAGCAGGACCAGCCGCAAAGCGGCAGTCAACACAGGCAGTGCCGGTGCAGGTGGGAACCCGCGCCAGCAACGCCTGTGGCGTGACCTTGCGTTGATTGTCATTGCACCGGTGCTGTTGTATTTGCTGGCCTGCCTGTTCACCTATTCACCCGCGGATCCGGGTTGGGATCGGGAATCCAGTCTATTGGCCCCGGTACACAATATCGGCGGGCTGGCGGGTGCGTGGCTGGCAAGTTTCCTGTTGTTTCTGACTGGCTATACCGCATTTCTGCTGCCAATCATTTTGGGCGCGATTGCGTGGATTGCATTGTTCGGCATGGATACCGATGGCGATGGCCACGCGGATTTGGGTCCGGCTTTGCGTTTGGTGGGTATTGTCGGGTTCCTGGTGGCTACCTGCGGCTTGCTGGCGATGCGGGTAGAGGGCAGCAATG
This sequence comes from uncultured Thermomonas sp., assembly GCF_937872235.1. Lineage (NCBI taxonomy): Bacteria > Pseudomonadati > Pseudomonadota > Gammaproteobacteria > Lysobacterales > Lysobacteraceae > Thermomonas > uncultured Thermomonas sp. Next base: position 18,335 of record NZ_CALMPC010000041.1, on the reverse strand, counting down.
CATTTTCAGCGGGTAGTGGTGGGGTGTTGGGACGATTGGCCGCCAATTCGCTGCACACCTTGTTCGGGCCACTCGGCGCGAATTTATTTCTACTCAGTTTGTTCCTGGTCTCGGTCACCTTGGCTACCGGCTTGTCGTGGCTGGCGGTGATGGATCGCTTGGGTGCTTGGGTGCTGGCATTGCCGGGGCTACTGAATCGCGGTGCGCGCCAAGGCGTGAAGCAGGCCAGCGAGTGGAGTGATGCGCGTGCGTTGCGTGAAGAACGTGAGGAAGCACGCAAGACCGATTCGGAAATTCGCCTGCGCCGCGAGAAGGTCAAGATCGAGCCGCCGGCGACGCCGGTGGTGGAAAAAAGCGAGCGCGCCAAGCGCGAACAGCAAATCCCGTTGTTCCATGTCAATGATGGCTCGGGTGTGCCCCCTCTGGCGCTATTGGATGACCCCAAGCCGCAACCCAAGGGCTACGACGCGCAGACGCTGGAAACGCTGTCGCGCCAGATCGAATTCAAGCTCAAGGATTTCCGCATCGACGCCGAAGTGGTGGGCGCTTATCCCGGCCCGGTGATTACCCGCTTCGAAGTACAGCCGGCGGCGGGGGTCAAGGTCAGCCAGATTTCATCGCTGGACAAAGACATCGCGCGTGGCTTGTCGGTTAAATCAGTGCGCGTGGTGGATGTGATCCCGGGCAAGTCGGTGATTGGTCTGGAAACGCCCAACACCAGCCGCGAGATGATTTATCTGTCGGAACTGCTGCGCTCGAAAGAATACGACAAATCCGCCAGCCCGCTGACCTTGGCGCTGGGCAAGGACATCGCCGGCAAACCCATCGTGGCCGATCTGGCGCGCATGCCGCATTTGCTGGTCGCCGGCACCACCGGGTCGGGCAAGTCGGTGGCGGTCAATGCGATGGTGCTTTCATTGCTGTACAAGGCCTCAGCCAAAGACGTGCGGATGTTGATGATCGACCCGAAGATGTTGGAACTGTCGGTGTATCAGGGCATCCCACACCTGCTGGCGCCGGTCGTGACAGACATGAAGGAAGCCGCCAACGGCCTGCGTTGGTGCGTGGCGGAAATGGAGCGCCGCTACAAGCTGATGAGTGCGGTGGGCGTGCGCAATCTGGCTGGCTTCAACAAGAAAGTGAAGGATGCCATCGACGCCGGCCAGCCGATGGTGGACCCGCTGTTCAAGGCCAATCCAGATCTCAACGAAGCGCCGCCCACATTGGAGCCGCTGCCGTTTATCGTGGTGTTCATCGACGAATTTGCCGACATGATGATGATCGTCGGCAAGAAGGTGGAAGAGCTCATCGCCCGGTTGGCGCAAAAAGCACGTGCGGCCGGCGTGCACTTGATCCTGGCCACCCAGCGCCCGTCGGTGGACGTGATCACCGGCCTGATCAAGGCCAATATCCCCACCCGCATCGCGTTCCAGGTCAGCAGCAAGATTGATTCGCGCACCATCCTGGATCAAAGCGGCGCAGAGACCTTGCTGGGGCATGGTGACATGTTGTATCTGCCGCCCGGCACTGCCATGCCCGAGCGCGTGCATGGTGCCTTTGTGTCCGATGAAGAAGTGCATCGCGTCGTGCATTTCCTGCAGCAGTCGGGTGGGCCGGACTACATCGAGGGCGTGCTGGAAGAGGCGCAAACCCTGTACGACGGCAGCAGCGTGGGGGCCAACGGCTTGCCGGAAGCGGCCGGCAGCGATGACCCGGAAGCCGACCCGTTGTACGACCAGGCCGTACAAATCGTCACCGAAACCCGGCGCGCCTCGATCTCCGGCGTGCAGCGGCGTTTGAAAATTGGCTATAACCGCGCGGCGCGTTTGGTCGAGGCGATGGAAGCCGCCGGCGTGGTCAGCACGCCCGAGCACAATGGCGACCGCACTGTATTGGCGCCACCACCGCCACGCGGCTGATGGTGTCTTGTCGCAAACGACGGGTTCAGCTTGCTTGCGACACACTGCCGCGCAAGCCCTGCAGGAATTTCCGATGAAAATTGTGTCACCCCTCATCGCCGCCGCTTTGTTGCTGGTGGCCAATGGTGCCAATGCCGGTGCGCGTGATGCGCTTGATGCCTTCAGCAAAGGCTTGAAGGGACTGGATGGCCAATTCAGCCAACAAGTCTTTGACGTCCGCGGGAAGCAGAAGGAAAGCAGCAGCGGGCGGGTTGCGTTGTCTGCACCCAACCAATTGCGCTGGGAATACATCAAACCCTATGCGCAACTGGTGGTGGCCGATGGCAACACAGTCTGGGTGTACGAACCCGATCTGAACCAAGCCACCAAACGTGCGCAGGGTGTGGAAGAAGCCAACAGCCCGCTGGCATTGTTGTTGACGCCGGCACGGCTGGTACATGACTTCATGGTCAAGGAAAGCCCGGTGCAAGCCGGGGTGGAGTGGCTGGACATCACCCCGCGCAATGCCGATGCAGGTTTCAAATCCGCACGCCTGGGGTTTGCGCAGGGTCAACTGGTGCACATGGAGTACACCGATGCACTGGGTCAGCGCACGACCATTGCCTTCACCAGCTGGAAGCGCAACCCGGTATTTGCCAAGGGCACGTTTACCTATGTGCCTGCCAAGGGCGTGGATGTGATTGGCGGGTGATGTGGCACACGGCGGATTGACGCGGCGCGGCGCGCAGCATCGTCGCTTAGAATCTACCCATGTCTGCGCCGCACACACCCTCCCACACTGCTGACCTGCTTGGCGCTGCAGGTGCCGTTGAGGCGCTGCGCCCATTGGCCGAGCGCATGCGCCCGCGCACGCTGGCGCAGATGGTAGGCCAGCGCCGTTTGCTGGCCGAGGGTTCGGCACTGCGCCGTGCGATTGAAGCCGGGCATGTGCATTCGATGATCTTGTGGGGGCCACCTGGTTGCGGCAAGACCACGTTGGCGCTGTTGTTGGCACAGCATGCGCAGGCCGAATTCGTGGCGATCTCGGCGGTACTCTCGGGCCTGCCGCAAGTGCGCGAGGTGTTGGCAGCAGCGCAGGCGCGGTTTGACGCGGGCCAGCGCACCTTGTTGTTTGTCGATGAGGTACACCGCTTCAACAAGGTGCAGCAGGATGCGTTTTTGCCGCATATCGAACGCGGCACGATCGTGTTCGTGGGGGCGACCACCGAGAACCCGTCGTTCGAATTGAACTCGGCCTTGCTCTCTCGCTGCCGCGTGCATGTGCTGGAGGCAGTGTCGGCCGAAGACATCGCCATCGCCCTGCGGCACGCGCTTGGCGATGACACGCAGGGGCTGGGTGGACGCGGATTGGTGATCACCGACGCCGCGCTTGCAGATATTGCCAGCGCCGCCGATGGCGATGTGCGGCGTGCGCTGACCTTGCTGGAAATCGCTGCCGATATCGCACAGGGCGAGCACGGCCAGATTACCGAAGCCAGCCTGCACCAAGTGCTGGCCGACCGTAGCCGTCGTTTCGACAAAGGTGGCGAGCAGTTTTATGACCAGATTTCTGCCCTGCACAAGACCGTGCGCAGCTCCAACCCCGATGCCGCCGTGTATTGGTTGGCGCGGATGCTGGATGGCGGCTGCGACCCGGCTTATCTGGCGCGACGGCTGACACGGATGGCGGTGGAAGACATCGGCCTGGCCGACCCCCGCGCCTTGCAAATGGCGATTGATGCATGGGAGACCTTTGACCGGCTGGGTGCGCCCGAAGGCGAGCTGGCGCTGGCGCAATTGACCATTTATCTGGCCAGTACCGCCAAATCCAATGCGGCGTATAAAGCGTGGAATGCAGCGCGCAAGGATGTGCGCGAGTACGGTACGCAAGAGGTGCCGCTGCATATTCGCAATGCACCCACCAAGCTGATGAAGTCGCTGGATTACGGCAAAGGCTACCAGTACGACCACGATGTGGCCGGCGGTGTGGCGTTGGAGCAAACCGGGTTTCCCGATGCCATGGGCGAGCGCGTGTACTACCAACCGGTGCCACGTGGGTTGGAAATCAAGCTGAAAGAAAAACTGGATACCTTGCGTGCAGCGCGTACGCAAGCACGCAGTGGCCAGCAGGCCGGCAAGAAGGGGCAGGCATGAGTCTTTGGTGGCAGCAATTGGCACTGGTGATGTGTGGGGGTGCATTGGGCGCGGGTGGCCGCTATTGGCTGGGCGGCGTACTGTTGCGGCGGCTGGGCGAGGGCATTCCGTGGGGCACGCTGGCGGCCAACTTGATTGGCTCGTTCGCAATCGGTTTTCTGGCGGTGTGGTTGGAAGGCCGTGGCCCGCAGGCACTGTATTGGCGCGCCTTCCTGATTGTGGGCGTGCTGGGTGGGCTCACCACGTATTCGTCGCTGATGTTGGAAGTGCTTTTGTTGTCGCGTGGGCCGCGCAGCCCCGTGGCGTTGGCGTACCTGGGGACCACGCTGGTGCTGGGGCTGTTGTTGGTGTGGCTGGGTACCCGTGTTGCGGCAGGGATTCGTGCACCGCTTTGAAGCCACAGCGCACAGCGTCCGTGTTGGGGATGTAGGGCACCAGTATTGGTGCGGCAATTCGAACGATGCTCCGCAAGCTGAATGCCAACGAGAAGTGGTAACGCTGCTTGCCAGTTGCACCGAGTTTCTGCATCGTGTCGGCTGACCTTGGGTGGGGTGTGCATGATTTGGTTGGGGCTAGACTTTCGGGCAGGGGTGTTGGCACTGGTGATTACTTCACTGGTGTTGTATCTGTTGCAGCCATTCGCTGCCAAATTGAACCTGCTGGACCACCCCAAAGGGCGCAAGGATCATGCCAACCCAACCCCGGTCACCGGTGGGCTGGCTATCCTGATTGGTTGCGCGATTGCTTTTGTATTTATCCAAAGGAGCGGCACATCGCTGCAAGCGTTTCTTGCGGCGGCAGGATTGTTGGTGGCGATGGGGGTGTATGACGACCTGTATGACATGCGCTGGTACACGCGCATACTGATCCAAGCCCTGGCAACCTTGCTGATCATTTTTTGGGGTGGGGTGCGGGTGGAGCAATTGGGGCCAGCGTTTGGGCTGGATTCGCTGGCCTTGGGTTGGCTCTCCGTGCCGTTCACCATTGTGGCGACCATCGGCATCATCAATGCGATGAACATGATTGATGGTGCGGACGGTTTGGCTGGATTGTTGGGGTTGGCGGCGCTGACGATGCTGGCGGCGGCGGCGGTGTATGCCGGCAACGATGTGCTGGCATCGCGCTTATCGGTGCTGTGCGGGGCACTGGCAGGATTTTTGGCTTGGAACATACGGCTGCCATGGCGGCCACGCGCCAAAGTGTTTTTGGGGAATGCGGGAAGTGCACTGTTGGGGCTGGTCATTGCCTGGATCAGCTTTCGCCTGACCCAGAACCCGGGACATCCAGTCAATCCGGTATTGGCCCTGTGGTTGTTGCCCATCCCGGTCATGGATTGTCTGGTGGTGAGCGTGCGCAGATTACGGCAGGGGCGCTCGCCCTTCGCGGCCGGGCGCGACCATATTCACCACATCCTGTTGGATGCCGGGTTCGGGCCGACGCGGGCGGCGGTGTACTTGGCAATGTTCAGCCTTGCGTGTGGATTGGGGGTCGCGTTGTTGATCCGCACCCATTGGCTGCCCTACCCGGTGTTGCTTGCAGGGTTTGTCGCGATGTGTCTGGGCTGGTATGCGTTGACTGCCAACCGCGCGCGCGCGGTGGCGCTGTTTCGAGGTTTCCGCCGGCAGCCACCACCAAGCACAGAATCCAAGACAGCTGGCTTGGACGGCGAGCAACGCAACACTTGATTGCAGATTGTGGCACTGCGGGCTATTCCAGCTGACTTGCCGCCCAAGCGGCATCCAGGGCCTCCATTGCATCCAGCGGCTTGCACTTGCTGGCTTTTTCATAGGCATTGGCGGCGGCGTCTTCGTTGCGAGTCTCATCCAGCAGTAACAGCACATTGCCGTGTTCGATATGGGCAATCGGCGAAGCGGGGGTCAATTTGAGCGCTTCTTTGATGTGTTTGTCTGCTGCCCCAGCTTTGGCGCCATAGGTCAGGCCGCCGATCATCGCGCCGATTTTGTTGATGATTTCGGCGTGATACACCGCCAGCGCGGTATGCGCTTCGGCGTGCTTGGGGGCAAGTTCCAAGGTGGTGTCCAGCGCCGTGCGCACTTTACTGGCGATACCCATTTTCAGTGCTTTGGTGATCGAAAGGCCTTGGCTGTAGCGGCCTAGTGCAAATGCGTAGCGGTAGTGGCTGTTGACTTCGTTGGGTAGGGCTTTGATGGCGGCTTCGGCAAGGCTGGCGGCGTGTTCGTAGCGCTTGAGTTTTTCGTCTTCGTCATCGACCAGATAAGTGGCATGGATGCCCAAGGCTTTGACTGCAACCGACGCACCCACCGGCCCCAACGCTACGCCGGTATCAAAGGCGGTTTTGAAGTCACCGTGATGGAAGGCCCGCCAGGCTTCTTGCAAGGCTTCGGCAAGTGCATCGGCATCAAGCTTGGGGGCAGCCTTGCCCGCTGACTTCAGTAACGTGGCTGCGTGCTTGCTGTCGGGATAGGGTTCGCAGTCACCGGCATGCAGCTTCGGCCAAGCTTTCTTCAGCGCCTCACTGGCGTAGGCGAATGCCTTGGCATCGTGCGGAAAGCCGGCCCATCCGGATGCGGAGTTCTTTTTGCTGGCCATATGGACTGCCTCGATGATGGTGTGTGAGTGGGTAGTAAAGCAGCTGCGTGCAAGGACGATGCAAGGTGCCAGCATCCGTTGCGGCATGGATTCTGGCAAGAGGGGGGGCTCGTGTGCGCGCTAGTGTGATTGCTCAAGCCTAGGCCAGCACACTGGCAATTAAGTATCTCTGAGGTCGTGTAATGACCAAGTCCGGCAAAAAAGCGATCAAGCCTTCATCCAAACTGGCGTTGGATGTCACTGCACGCCATGTCTGGCTGGCTTGCTTGGGCGTTCTGGCGCGGGTGCGGCGCAAGTTGGGTCGCAAACGCGATTGACCCTTGCGGTTTTTCCACACGGCTTCTGGCCGCGACGCAATGGTGACAAGTCGTGCGCAGGGCGCACTCTTTCGCGGCCGCTCCACGGGGGGGCTGCCACCGCAGCCGTGGTACCCGCTGGTTCAGGTGATGTAGGCGCGGGTGAGGGTGTTCAGATGCACGCGTTCGGCGTCGCGCAGGAACGGGGCCACCAACATCATCACTTGTACGATCCCGTCGCGGATCGAGGTGCGTTCGTCCTTGTCGCCGCGGGCTGCTGCGTAGTTCATCCAGAACGTGGCGATCACCAGGATATTGGTGGCGGCGGCGTTCACTTCATCGGCGGAGGCCCGCATCACGCCGGCCTGCACCAAGCCACGCATCACTGTGTGTGCCTGCTCATCGGCGCGTTTGAGGATGCGCGCAAAACGCAGGCGCAGGCGGCGGTTGCGGCTGAGAATGTCGACGAGGTCGCGATACAGGAAGCGGTAGTCCCAGATGCATTCAAACACCAAATGCAATTGCAGCCAGATGTCTTCCAGCCCGGGCAGACGGCCTTCCGGTGCGGCCAACGCGGTATCCATCCGCGCTTCGTAGCCGGCGAACAGCTGCTCGATGATGTCGTCTTTATTGCGGAAGTGGTAATACAGATTGCCCGGGCTGATTTCCAGCTCATCGGCAATATGGTTGGTGGTGACGTTGGGTTCACCCTGCGCGTTGAACATCGCAAGCGATGCGTCGAGGATGCGCTGGCGGGTTTGTCGGGCCATCGTCTTGGTTCGCTCAGGCACCGAGTTTCTTGACCAAATCCACGTATTTCTGCTTGGCTGCTTCTTGCGAGGTGCCCTTGAGTTTGGCCCAAGCTTCGTATTTTGCGGTGCCGACAAAGTCAAAGAACCCCGGTTTGGTCCCGCTGACATCACCTTCGGCACCTTGCTTGTACAGCGCGTACAGGCGCAGCAAGGTGTCGTTATCCGGGCGCTCGGTCAGTGCATGCACATCCTTGGCGGCTTGTTCGAACAGGGCTTGCAGATCGGCCATGTGGGTTCCCCTTGCACGGAAATTTGTGTGGATGCGGTCATCTGAACATGCACATCTGCATGGGTCAATACGCCGGGGAATTGTGGAGTGTGCAAAGCTCTGGCAACGTAGGCGGCAACGGCACGCACGCGGCCGACTTTTGCCTGACAGGGAGACGCGCAATGAGTTATTTCGTCACGGGTGGTACCGGGTTCATTGGCCAGTACCTGATCGACAATTTGCTCAAGCGCAAGGGCACGGTGCATGTGCTGGTGCGTAAGGCGTCGATGAAGAAGTTTGATGCGGTCGTGAAACAGCGCGGCTGGGATCCCAAGCGGGTGGTCGCGGTGGCGGGTGACATGACCACCGCCAACTGCGGGGTCAGTGCAGTACAACTGCGCGCCTTGGCCGGCAAGATTCAGCACTTCTTCCATCTGGCTGCTATTTACGATGTCACTGCGTCTGCAGAGAGCCAGCAAGCAGCCAATGTGGATGGCACCCAACATGCGCTGGACTTGGGCGTTGCACTGAAGGTGAAATGCTTCCATCACACCAGTTCAATTGCAGCCGCAGGTTTGTACCCGGGCGTGTTTCGCGAAGACATGTTCGACGAAGCCGAGGGCCTGGATGACCCCTATCTGCGCACCAAGCATGCGTCAGAAGGCTTGGTGCGCGCCGAAAAGCGTATCAAGTGGCGGATCTATCGCCCGGGCATGGTGGTAGGCCATTCCAAGACCGGCTACATCGACAAGATTGACGGCCCGTATTACTTCTTCACCTTCCTCAAGAAATTGCGCGAGATGCTGCCGCCGTGGATGCCTACGCTGGGCATCGAGGGGGGGCGCATCAATATCGTGCCGGTGGACTATGTGGCTGACGCGATGGATCACATTGCGCACAAGCCCAAGCTCGATGGTCATTGCTTCCATCTCACTGACCCCGACCCGATGCGGGTGGGTGAGGTGCTCAATACCTTTGCGCGTGCCGGTCATGCCCCGGAAATGACCATGCGCATTGATGCGCGGATGTTTGCTTTCCTGCCCGGCAGTGTGCGCATGGCGGTGGGTGGGTTGCCGCCGGTGCGCCGGTTCATTGGCATGCTGCTGCGTGATTTCAGGATTCCCAAGGAAACCCTGAAGTTCATTACCTATCCCACTCGTTTTGACAATCGCGAAACCGAGCGCGCACTGAAGGGTAGCGGGATTGTGGTGCCGCGCCTGGACGATTACGCATGGCGATTGTGGGACTATTGGGAGCGCCATCTGGATCCCGACCTGTTCATCGACCGCAGCCTGAAGGGCAAGATCAAGGGCAAGGTGGTGGTGATTACCGGTGGATCTTCGGGTATTGGCCTGTCCACCGCGCAGCGGGTGGCCGAGGCGGGTGCGATCACGATTATCGTGGCGCGCGGCGAAGAAGAGCTATTCAAGGCCCGCGACGCGATGAAGAAAGCGGGTGGCAAAGTCTTCGCCTACACCGCCGATCTTGCCGACATGGCCGGTTGCGACCGCTTGGTGGCCACCATCCTGCAAGAACACGGGCACGTGGATGTGCTGATCAACAATGCCGGCCGTTCCATCCGACGTTCGATTGAAGCCAGCTACGATCGCTTCCATGATTTCGAGCGCACCATGCAACTCAATTACTTTGGCAGCATCCGCCTGATCATGGGGTTCATGCCAACGATGGTGGAACGGCGGCGCGGCCACGTCATCAACATCAGCTCGATTGGCGTGCTGGCCAATTCGCCGCGTTTCTCCGCCTATGTAGCCTCGAAGGCGGCGCTGGATGCGTTCAGTCGCTGCGCGCAGGGCGAACTATCAGGCAAGGGCATCAGCTTCACCACCATCAATATGCCGCTGGTAAAAACGCCGATGATTGCGCCGACCAAGATGTATGACAGCGTGCCCACCTTGTCGCCGGATGAAGCCGCCGATTTGGTGGTGAAGGGGATCATTGAGCGGCCCAGCCGTATTGCTACCCGGCTGGGTATTTTCAGCGCGCTGATCAATGCGGTGGCTCCAAAAGCCTATGAAGTGGTGATGAATACCGCATTCGAGTTATTCCCGGATTCGGCAGCGGCCAAGGGTGACAAGAAGGCCTTGCGTGAGGAAGCGCCCAGTCACGAACAGATCGCTTTTGCGGCATTGATGCGCGGCGTGCATTGGTGATTGGCCGAGAAGCCACAAGTCAACCCGCTGGGGTTGGCTTGTGGCCGGGTCTGCTGTGGAGAGGGGTTCTGGCAGGGTGTTAGTAGGTTCGACACTGCTTGAAGCGAACCGCCTTGGTACTGCCCTGCGGCGGCTGCAACTGCACGCGCGATGATGCCAGCTCCGGGTAGCGTTCCAGCAGGGGGCACAGCTCATTCACCGGGTCGGATTGCTCGGAGCTGAGATAGACCATCAAGGTGGACTGCGTTGACCACAGGGCACGATCAACACCGAACAGTGTGGAGATGGCATTGGCAGTTTCGCGACGATGCTGTTCGATCACCGCCGGGTCGGAGGGGAAGGTGGCCGCAGGGGGGGCGACTGGCTTGGTGGTAGCCGGTGTGGCAGCAGCGGGCGGCACGGATGCCGGTGGGGCTGCGGTAATTGCAGGCGGTGCCAGTGCAGGGCTGGTGGCTTCGGAATCCGGTTGCAGGCCCTGCACAATGAACCAGACCAGGATGCCTGCAACTGCTGCGCCGCCCCATGCCATCAGGGGGATATTGGATGCGGCGGTGGGGGGCACCGGAGTGGGTTCTTGCGGGCGTGCCACATACGGCCTGACTTCGGGCCACAATTCGCTACCGTCAATCAGCTCGATGTGTTGTGGAACAGCGATCCGCTCGGCTTCGTCATCGAACTTGCCGGGAGTGACGACGATGACGCTTTCGGCCCCGCGCAGACTGGCCGATTTGGAAAGCCCCAGTAGTGATTGCGCGCTCACGATGGAGCCGGTGCCGTATTTGCAAGAGAGCAAGGCGCGTTCGCCACCGCGTTCCAGCAAGATGTCACTGCCATCGGTGGGAATGCCATCCGCGGGCATGCCGTCTTCGATGACCGGACGGTAGCCGCGGCCTTGCATGGCTTGCAAGACCAGCTTGGCGAAATCACGCCAGCGCAACTGGGACAATTGCTCGGCACCGCGTGTCGCGGCTTCTCCGGGCTGCGAGGAATCCTGTTTCTGGCGCAGCCAGAATGACAGTCCGAACCCGGACAGGGCAAACACACACAATGCAATGAGGGCTGCGATCATGGGGACAGTTAGCGCCGAAAAAGCGAAGGTGGCAACTATACCGGCTGCAACGCATAAAGCGGTGAATACCCGGACACCTAGGAAAGTGTCTTGATAATGGCCGTCATGCACAGCCGAATAGCGGTGCATGACGAGCAAAAGCAGGGTTCTTCGGAGGCTCCCTAGCTACGATCAGCTAGCGTCTACGGCGGTTGCTGGCGCGTTGTTATCAGCAGCCGCCTTGGCGGCGGTTTTGCGCGGTGCTTTGACCGCTTTGGTCGGCTTCGCAGGCGCGGGCTTGGCAGCCTTGTCGGGTTTGGCAGGTTTTACCGGCCTCGCCTTGGGGGCTGCCTTTGCAGGTTTGGCTGCTTTGGCCGGTGCCTTGGTGGTCGCAGGCTTGCCGGCGGGGGCTTTACGCAACTCGGCGGTAAGGCGCTCCACGCGCTGGGTCAGGGCATTGAGGTCATCGCGGCCGGGCACGCCCAGCCTGATCAGGGCGCGTTGCACGCGTTCTTCAAAGACTTTTTCCAGTTTGTCCCAGGTGTCGGAAGCACGTTCACGGGCTTGGTCAACGCGGCCTTCCACGGCATCCCGCACCACGCCAGCACGACTGCCGGCAAACTTGCGTGCCGTTTGTTCCAGCGACAGGCCGTCACGCACCAAGGTTTCGAACAATTTGCTGCCCTCCGACTGGGCGCGGTTGAAGGCCCCCATGCCGGCCAGCCAAATGTGCTGTGCCGATTCGGTGATCGACTTCGGGCTAAGCGGTGACTGCGATTTGGCAGTACCGGTCTTGCGGCTGGAGGCCTTGCCGGCGGGTTTGCTGGCAGGTTTGGCAGCGGACTTGCGGGCGGACTTTTTCAATTTGGCCATGGCCGGTACTCTCTCCGCGTCAATCGGACGCATCGTGGTGGTTGTGCGCAAGAATCGTGCGCTTGTCTAGAGCATTCACACCATGCGCTGACGTTGCAGACGATGTTCGATTTCATCGAGTGCTCGGCCCAGGCGTGCGGTGGTGTCTGTCAAGCGCGGTGCAGGTGGAAGGTGCGCGATGATCGAACGAGGACGATCGGCGATCACCTCTTCGCGCAAACGGATGCCATGCTTGGCCAGTACCGGTTCAAATTCACTCCGCCGCTGGCGCAAATCGGTCAGCGTATTGCGATAGGCCAGCTGCGAAATGCGCCGCCGTGCCGAGAAACTGAACACGTTGGTGTAGAACAACTCGCGGTCGGCAGCATTGGGTTCAAACACCGCTTGGTCGATATTGGGATATTGCTGCGGATAGCGCGCCAAGCCAACCTGCATGCGCGATTGCAGCATGGTGCGCAAGGTTTGCGAGAGCACGCCGGGCAAGCCGCCTTCGGCAATCCGGCGATCGCTGCAGCGGTGCTGCTTCGCATCTTCGGGGCTGTCATCGCCAGGGTTGAAGGGCACCAATGGGTTGATGCCCAACAACAGATCGACATCGCGATCCAGCACCACCGAGGCGTGCATGGTGCGGCGCAGTGCGCCATCGACGATGTGCCGAACGCGCCCGCTCTTATCCTGCATTTCCACTGGCGGGTACAGGCCGGGCAGGGCGGCACTGGCTTGCACCGCGCGTGAAATCGGGATGCCATCCCAGCCTGCATCCCCGAAACGCACCGCTTCTCCGCTGTCCAAATCCACGCCGATGACGTACAGCGGCCTGTCCAGCTTGCGGAAGTCGTTGCTGCGGCCCTGCCGGGTAAATACATCGCGCAGGAAGCGTTCCACTTCGCGATTGTCGAACAAGCCGGTGGGTACCAAACTGCCGAACCGGTTAAGCAGATCCGACCAGCGCGAATCACTGCGACCGCTCCACAAGTCGCGTAGCAAGCGGGTAGTCAGACGCGGGATTGATGCGGCCCGGCTCAAGTATTCGCCAAATGCCGGGCTTAGGAACGTTTCAGGTTGGAATTGCACATCCTCGCTATCGCCGGTGATGAAGATTCTGCACAGTTCGGCGGTGTCCATGCGGTTGGCAAGACCTGCAGCAAAGAATGCACCGGAGCTGACCCCGACATAGCAATCCATTCGGGTGAGATCCAGTCCATCGCAAGCTTCATCCAGTGCACGCAGTGCACCCAATTCGTACATCGCGCCGACCGGGCCGCCGCCGGCGATAGCCAGCCCGATGCGCGACTGGCGTGCACGTGGTTTGGGTGCGTGAGCGGCATGCAGTGACAGCATATGTAACTCGCAAAAGCGGGGCTAACCGGAGTGTAACGGAGTGGATTGGAGTATTGCGTCCACGCGCCTGCTGCGCCGACACTATCGACCATGAGCATGCGGCCTGACCTGCAAGCACGCCTTGCGCGGCAACTTCAGATCCACCAGCGGTTGTTTGATCCGATCCATGAGCCACGCAATCGGCTGCATTGGCTGAAGCCGTTGCAGCAATGGCAGGCGCAACGTTTGCAACGCAGTTTCGCTAGGTTTTTACATGATCCCAAGCGCCATGCGGCGGCTAATTTCTTCCTGACCGATGTGTACGGTGAGCGTGATTTCAGTCAGCGTGATGCCGATATCGCCAAAGTGATTCCAAAAATGCAGCGCCTGTTGCCGATCGAATTGCTGGTCACCATTGCCGATGGTATTGAGCTTGCGGCCTTGAGTCATGCATTGGATCTGCATATGGCGGCTGCATTGCAGGGAATCGCCACAGTCGGTGCTCCGCTGGATACCAACGACTATTCGCAGGCCTACCGCGCAGTGGGTCATCGACGGCTGCGCGCCCATCAGATTGCGTTGATCAGTGGCGTTGGCCAAGGATTGGCTGCTGCACTGGCCACGCCTGGCGTGGGAATGCTGCTGCGTGTATCAAGCCTGCCTGCGCGTGCGGCGGGATTGGGTGAATTGCAATCGTTTTTGGAGCGCGGGTTTGCTGCATTTGCAGCGCTCGGCGATGCGCGGGCGTTTCTGATGGACATCCAGTACAGTGAAACGCGGGTGATGCAGCAGCTTTTTGCAGGGGCAGGCGATCCCTTCGCGTGAACTTGGTGAAGGCCTGAAGCTGGTTCAGCGGGCACCAAAGACTAGGAGTGCCGACAGGGCTGCGGCCATCAGCAATGCCGCTACCAATAGCCAGGGGACACGTGTTGTCCAGCCACGGTCGTTGGGTGGAGCAGGTGGGGCATCGGCTTGCTGTCGTTGTGACTGCTGCGCGCAGGCAATATCGGTGGCCAGTGTGGTGGAGCCTTCCAGCACGAACCGATGCTGTAGCCCGAACCACAATTGATCGCCAGGCTTCAACACGGCGTGTTGAACCGGCAGGCCGTTGAGCCGCACGCCGGTGGCAGCATCGCGCAGGACGGGTTTGCCATCGGCCATTTCAATGCGGGCAAGATCGGTGCGAATGCCATGACCTTCAATGCGCAGGTCGGTACTGGCCGCGCTGCCAATCCGGCGTGGACGCTCCAAGCTCAGGCTACGGCCATGGTGCGGGCCGCCAACACCGCGCAGCACCAGTCGCAACGTGCCGTTGTCATCGCGGCTAGCGGCGGTAGCAGGTAGCGGTGCGGGGGTTGCGGTGACTAGTTGCAGCTCTTGGCCATCGATATGGACACTGTCACCCGCCCGCAGCATGGCCAGTTGCAACACCGGGCGGCCGTTGACGTGGACTCCGCGCAAGCCTTCGGCCACGGTTAGCCAAATGCCGCGGCGGTCATTGCACAGTTGCAGCAGCCACGGGCCATCCGCTGCCATCGGTGCCAGCCCTGTTGGGCCGCGGCCTAATGCCAGCACGCCGGTATCCAGCGGCAGGTCGGGGCGGGAGGTATCGCAAAAATGCAGGCACAGGTCATTCATCGCCGTGCAATCTAGCATGCGAGGCAAGCTTTTCCGGCAGGATTTTCGGCCGTGCAGCGGCGGCTGTTCGGGGCGGCTGGTACGCGGCAGAATGGCGGCTTGTCCGTCACCTTGCCGCCACCATGTCAAAAATCGATATCCGTCATGCCCATTCCCTACCCATGCCGCAAGCCCGCAAGGCGATCGAGGAGGTGGCCAGGAAGCTGCAAGACCGCTTCCAGGTTGATTATGGCTGGGAAGGGGACACCCTGAACTTCACCCGTTCCGGCATTGATGGACATATCGAATTGCAAGCGCAAGCACTGCATGTGCACGCCAAGCTGGGGTTTCTGGCGGCGATGTTCAAAGACCCGATCGAGTCTGAAATCAAGCGGGTGCTGCAAGAGAAATTCTGATCGCAATACACGTTCTGGCGGAATGCCAAAGCGTCATGGACGGTTTCGCCGGAAACCGCACGCGCAAGCGTGCTGCACTGCGGCATACTTGGGGTTTCCCGCCCTGAGAGCTTCCAATGCCACGCGCCTACAACTTCGCCCCGGGCCCGGCCATGCTGCCCGAATCCGTGTTGCGCCAAGCGCAGGCGGAGCTGCTGGAGTTTGGCACTACCGGCGCGTCGATTCTGGAAATCAGCCATCGCGGCGCGGATTTTATGGCCGTTGCACAGAAGGCCGAGGCCGACCTGCGCACGTTGCTGGCCATCCCCGATGACTATGCGGTGATTTTTACCGCCGGTGGTGCCACCACCGTGCAAGCCTTGTTACCACTGAATTTTGCCGCGCCCGGCCAAGCTGCCGACTACGTGGTCAGCGGCCACTGGGGCAAGACCGCGATCAAGCAGGCCGCGCATTGCATCGATGCACGCACTGCGGCCAGTAGCGAGGCGGGCGGGTTTCGGGATGTGCCGGCGCGTAGCACCTGGCAGCTATCCAAGGATGCCGCGTATGTGCACGTCACCGCCAACGAAACCATCCACGGGGTGGAGTGGCGCGAAATCCCCGAGGTGGATAACGCGCCGCTGGTGGCCGATTTCAGTTCGTCGATTGCCTCTGAACCGCTGGATATTTCGCGCTTTGGCATCGTGTATGCCGGCGCGCAGAAGAATCTGGGGCCGGTGGGCATCACGGTTGTCATCGTGCGACGTGATTTGTTGGCGCGTGCCGGCCAGCCGCGAGCGCCAATTTTCGACTACGCCGCGCAGGCCAAGGCAGAGTCGATGCTCAACACCCCGCCCAGTTGGAATTGGTATGTGCTGGGCCTGACGGTGCAGTGGATGTTGGACGAAGGTGGCGTGGCCGAATTTGCCCGCCGCAATACCCGCAAGGCGGCGCTGCTGTATGCCGCGATTGATGGCTCTGGCGGCTTTTATCGCAATGAAGTGGCCACCGCTGCGCGTTCGCGCATGAATGTGCCGTTTTTTTTGCACGATGCCGCGCTGGACAAGGTGTTTCTCGAGCATGCCAGGCAAGCCGGCTTGGTGGCATTGAAGGGCCACCGTGTACTCGGCGGGATGCGTGCATCACTGTACAACGCCATGCCCGAAGCCGGTGTGCAGGCATTGGTCAATTTCATGCAGGAGTTCCAGAGCGCTCATGGCTAAGAAATCTTCAAGCAAGCCCGGCACCCCCAAGGCGTCCCCCGTGGTCGAGGCCAAGCCTGATTTGTCACAGGTGCGCGCCCAGATCGACGGCATCGACCAGCAGATTCAAGCGCTGATTGCCGAGCGCGCCAATTGGGCGCACCAAGTGGGCAAGGCCAAGGGCAAGCTGGCCGCTGCGGTGGATTACTACCGTCCCGAGCGCGAGGCACAGGTATTGCGACGGGTGGTGGACCGCAATGACGGCCCGCTGTCGGACGATGTGCTGGTGCGCTTGTTCCGCGAAGTGATGTCGGCCTGCCTGGCCCAGCAAGAGCCGCTGAAGATTGGCTATCTGGGGCCGGAAGGCACCTTCAGCCAGCAGGCGGTGTACAAGCATTTTGGTCACTCGGCGCATGGCTTGCCGCTGGGCAGCATTGAAGAAGTGTTCCAGGAAGTGGCCGCCGGCAATGCCGATTTTGGCGTGGTGCCGGTGGAGAACTCCGGGCAGGGCACCATCCAGGTGACGTTGGATTTGTTCCTCACCTCGCCGCTGCGCATTTGTGGTGAAGTGGAACTGCGCGTGCACCAATACTTGCTGTCACGCAGTGGCCGCATGGAGGATGTCGAGCGCATTTTTGGTCACCCGCAAGCGTTGGCACAGACGGGCGGCTGGACGCGTACACATCTGCCAGGGGTCGAAAAAATCCCGGTGTCCAGCAATGCCGAAGGCGCGCGCCGCGCACGCAGTGCCGACGATGCCGCCGCCATTGCCGGCGAAACCGCCGCGATTGTGTATGGCCTGAAAAAAATCGCTGGCCCGATTGAAGACCGCAGTGATAACACCACGCGATTCCTCGTCATCGGCCGGCAGGCGTTCCCGCCATCGGGCAATGACCGCACTTCTCTGCTGGTGTTCATCCGCGACCGCCCCGGTGCGTTGTATGGCGTGCTGGAGCCGCTGGCACGGCGCGGCATCAGCATGAACCGGATCGAATCGCGGCCCGAGCACGGGCATAAATGGCAGTACGCATTTTTCATCGATGTCGCCGGCCATTGTGACGAATCGCCACTGAAAGACGCGCTGGATGAAATTGGCCAACACGGCGATGAAGTGCGCGTATTGGGCTCGTACCCGGTGGCAATCACATGATTGATTTCAACGCGCTGGCGCAGGCCGGCATCCGCAGCCTGCGTGCGTATGACCCCGGTCACGATCTGGTGGCACTGCGCCGGCAAGCCGCGCAGCCCTTGCTGGAATTGGGTTCCAATGAAAACCCGTATGGTGCCAGCCGGCTGGCCAAACAGGCGATCATTGCGGCGCTGGATGGCGCGCATGTCTATCCCGATCCACTGGGTGGGGATTTGAAGCGCGCATTGGCGGCCACGCATGGCGTGGCTGCCGCAAATATCGTGCTGGGCAATGGCAGCCACGAATTGCTGATGCAGTTTGCGCAAGTGTTTGCGGGCGCGGGCGACGAAGTGGTGGCCGCGCAGTATGGCTTTGCGGTGTATGCGCTGGCGGCGCAGGCCGCAGGTGCGGCACTGCGGCTTGCACCGGCTTTGCCCAACAATCACGCGATGCCGCGCGGGCATGATCTGGACGCGCTGCTTGCCGCCATCACTGCGCAGACCAAGCTGGTGTATCTGGCCAATCCCAATAACCCTACCGGCACGTGGTATTCGCAGGCGGCATTCGCTGCATTTTTGGCCAAGGTGCCACCCACGGTATTGGTGGTGGTGGATGAGGCCTATGCCGAATTCGTGGATGCC